>JAGXTN010000074.1 GCA_018333455.1 Dethiobacter sp.
AGGAACTGACGGTATTGAACTGCAGAAGCGGGGCGAGCTTCTCTGTGCTGCATGGCCTGACGCAGCGAGAGGTAGCGATTATCAAGGCCGGCGGGTTGTTAAATTATACAAGAGAGAGTTGAAATACCAGGGTGATTTCCCCTCTCCCATTGGTATCTGTGAATCGGCTATCTCGCCGATTCAAACGAATCCGACATCTGACTTCCGACCTCTAGCAATAGGTGAGGGCAAAGGTTTGCTGCCAGTAATCAGATACTGATGTGCAGAGATCTGCTCCGTTTCTAATTTCACGAAGCCGTTTTGTGCCAGCAGGTTCTCAAGTTGCCTGGCTGTGAGCATGAGTGCCGGCTCCGAAACTAGTTGTTCGATTTTTGTCAGAACCTTTACAGCCGCGCTCTTCCTGTCAAAATCCAACACCGCCAGCGTGCCGCCAGGCATTAAGACGCGTAATACTTCTTTCAGTACGGTTTCTTGTTTGCGGAAATGATGGAGCGCATCTACAATCATCACTACATCAAAGCTATTTTCCGCAAAAGGGAGAGCAGCCGCATCGCCTAGAAGAGCACGCTTTTCAGGCATTACGCGGCGAGCTCGCTTCAGCATGGCGGCGGAAGAATCTAGGAGCCAGACATCGGCGCCCGCCTTTGCTAGCAGTGCCGCAAGCCTTCCTGTGCCGCCCCCCAAGTCCAGTACTTTGCGGCTGTCTAAAGGCGCAAGCCTGTCAAGCAGGAGTCTGCCCTGCTGCTTGTGCAGTGGCGCCATAAAGCAGTCATAAAACGGTGCAAGCAGTGTAAAGAAATTCATCAGCAACCTCCAAAAGATGTTTAACGGTTTATCAAGGCGTGTTGGCGTTTGCAGGAAAATTCCCTGGTGCATAGAAATATGCGGTATGGAAAAATATAGGGTACAAGAATTTATGTTTCATTTAAAAATAAGCGTTGGAGGTGGAGAAGATGTTTAATCCATATCGTTGTCAGATTTGTGGCGAAACATACTTAGGAAACACGGCATCAGATCGTTGCCCTTTTTGCGGAGCGCATGGCCGTTGGATGGTAGGTGCTGCCGAGTGGGTGAAAACAGGAAAAATCGAGTTGTGTCAGCAAAGTCATGAAGACTGTCTGCAAGCGATAGACTTGGAAGTCAACAATGCAGCTTTCTACAAATGTGCTCAGCAGAACGCTCAGACACAAGTAACCGCAGCCATTTTTAAACGGCTGCATAAGCAAGAAATGGAACATGCGGAGTTGTTGGCAGAAATGGCAGGCGTAGATGAGCCTGCCTTACCCACAGAAAACTGTGCCGCTAACGATGATTCCCAAAACCTAGCTGATGCCCATGCTAGGGAGCAGCGTGCCATTCGCTTATATTTACAGTTTGCCGACCGGGCACCGGAGAAACGGGTTCAAGAGGTTTTTCGTGCCCTGGCTGATATTGAAGCGGAGCACCTGAAAATCTCAAATGTTTACCGGTAACAAGAAAACAAGAAACGAGGCGGGCGGAGAACCCTAGCCTCGTTTTTCTGTGCGCAAGAAACTTTCTTAGGCTTTTTCTCCTCAAATTCTTATTGCAGTTTTAAGAGGTCGTCTGCAAGTTGGTGGAGGCGTTTTGAGACATCTGCAAGCGATTCCAGCGCTGCTAACACTTCTTCTGAGGCAGCCGCCTGGCTTTGGGCAATCAGTCCGGATTCTTTGATGCCTTGGTTGATGGTTTGCATATAGTTTTTTACGCTGTTTGTGATTGTGCCGATTTCTTTGGTGGATGTACTCGTGCTTACAGCCAGTTTGCGAATTTCTGTGGCAACGACTGAAAAACCGCCGCCCGCCTTGCCCACCCGGGCAGCTTCAATGGCGGCATTCAAACCGATGATATTAGTCTGTTTAGCGATATCGTCAATTATTTTTAAGATTTGCTGTGTTTTTTCCGCTTCAGAGGTGGCAGTTTGGGAGGTAGCCGTCAGCGTTTCGCCGTAATTGGCAAGCTTCTCGGCTTCACCAGCTAAGTGCTCCATGCTCAGCCTGATCTGGCCTGCCGAGTCATTTAACTGTTCGGTATAATTAGCCAATTCTTCCGCGTTGGCGTAGATCTTTTTAAACAGCACTGCCCGACTTTCCACAATAGTAATCAGCAGTTTGGCGGCAACAGCACTCATCACCGTGGTGTGGGCACCCACATTTTCCTTCAGCCGTTGTCCCACCTTTTCCACCCCGGTTGCCTCAATAACCATTTGCAGGCTTAGGTCTGAGAGCCGGACCACAAAATCGGTAATCGTCTCGATGCCGAGTTTGCGGGCTTTGAGCAAGGCGGGCGCATCTGTTTGCAGGTCGGAAACCCAAATTACGTTCATGCCGGGGATTGTGAGGAGAAGCTCCATAACTGCCAAGCCGCCCCGTCCACCGCCGATGATGCCTATATTCATTACATGCCACCTCAATCTAAGGATTTTGTTTTAGCATAGGAAATTATATCGTTCAGGAAAGCTATGATCCTATGCGTTGGGGTTTGTAAGGGGCGTGTCCCTTACTCTTGCGGGGTGCTCAGAGCCCGCAGGCTCGCCGAAGGGGCGGCAGCCCCTAGCGGACAAGAAAAACGCATCTTTAGGTTAAAGCGCGAAGCGTTTTTCTTGTGCCTGTATAATTCTGCTCTTTCGTGGTGATTCCTGCTTTTTCCTTAAATAAAACGATTTAATTGTCTATTTTTGAAATAGCCGGCATAGTTTGCAGACGGATGACTTATATCACAGCAGTAGGAGCAAATTAATGCTATACTGGGGCTATGGCAAGCTAATACAGGGAGGAAAGACTCATGAAAAGACAGATTATCCGGATTGATGAAGATAAGTGTAATGGTTGCGGGCTATGCGTACCTTCTTGCGCGGAAGGGTCTCTGCAGATTATCAACGGTAAAGCCCGCCTGATTGCAGATAAGCTTTGTGACGGGTTGGGCGCCTGCCTTGGTGAATGCCCGCAGGGCGCGCTGATAATTGAAGAACGGGAAGCGGAAGCCTTTGATGAACAGGCTGTCCACGCTCATCTACAGCAAGCGGAAAAGGTCGAGCCTCTTGCTTGCGCCTGCCCCGGCAGCATGGCGCGTACCCTGGCGCCGGGAAGAGGGGCTGCAGAACCGGTCTTAGTGCAGGGAGACGCAGTTTCGGAACTTGGACAGTGGCCTGTTAAACTAAAATTGGTGAACCCTGCGGCCGCTTATTTTAAAAATGCTGAATTACTTGTGGCAGCCGACTGTGTTCCCTTCGCCTTCGCCAATTTTCACCAGAGTTTGCTGCGCGGACATGCGCTGGCTATTAGTTGCCCAAAGCTGGACGAGACAGTGCCGGCTGTGGAAAAATTGGCAGAAATCATTAGCATTAACGCTTTAAAAAGTATTACCGTCGCTCACATGGAAGTTCCCTGCTGCAATGGTTTAATTAGCATTGTGCGTGCAGCAGTGCAGCGTGCCGGCGTCAATGTTCCGCTGGAAGCTGTGCGGATTTCCCTTGAGGGTACAGTGATGGAGCGTAAGCAAATAGAATTATCTTAGGGCCTTGACCCCCATCTGGCGGGCGGGTTTGAAACCCGCCACTACGGCCGTAACAGACGGGTAGATCGAACTAGTAGCGTTATATCTGGAGGGCGTGTTTTGAAATCAGCCCACGGGGTACGGTTAAGGGCATACTTCTCTCTCTTTCATCTGGTAGGGGCGGGTTTGAAACCCGCCCACGAGGTACTCAGGCTAGGTAGTGACGTTCCCCGCCAGGGAGGATGGTGAAAAAACGGTTTGCCGGCACATCACAGATCACGGCGCGCATACTGCCATGCTCGGCAAAAATGCTCAGCACTTCCTCCACCTTGTCGCTGTCGGCGGCCGCCCAGATCGGGAAGGGCGCTTCAAATAAGGCAAGCCCATCTGAGAGCGGCAGGCCGATAAAACTGCCGTCTGCCAGATAATAAAGCAGATTGTAGGCTTGGTAAAAAGCTCCCGCAGGGAAATGAGGCTGCTCAATTTCTGCTGCGCATGGTGCTGCGGTGGTGCCGTAAACGCGGCAAATAAGCGGACGGTCATGATAAATGGCGCAGTGTTCCGCTTCTTTGCTTTCTTCGACAAAAGGGCAGAGCAGTTTGTCTGCTTCCTCTAAGACCCCCAAGCGCCGGCTAAACAGCGCTAATAGTTTTTCGGCGTTGTAGTTTTCTCGTAGACGGTGCAGAATATGGACATACTCTACATAAGACATAAGAATCGAGCCGTGACAGCAGAGTTTGCACGATGAAGGGCAGGTATAGGCGGGCATAGCTTGCAGTAGCCCGCGTACACGCTCCATCTGCTCCCCGGCATAATCAAGCATCTCCGTCGGCTTATCCAGAATGGAAGACAGAATAGCTTGAAAGTCAAACGCTAATTTTCCCACTGCTGCTGCCTCCTGCTTAAAGTTTTGCTGCTTTCTGTTAAGCGGTTCGACATGCGGCACTAGAAACCCTGCTACCAGACAAATTGACTACAGCCCACAGAGGGTGGAGAGGGTAATTTCGGGAGGAATAATCACAAGCAAATTGCTATATTTTTGTGTAGGAAATTATATGATTTCCTACACAATGGGGGGTCGTAGGGGGGATTCCCCCTTACGCTCGCGGGGTGCTCAGGAACGGAGTTCCGCCGAAGGGGCGGCAGCCCCTAGCGGACAAGAAAAACGCATCTTTGGATAAAGCGCGAAGCGTTTTTCTTGTATAAAGGCCTGATGCGGGAGGCAAGCGATGAGTATTCTATTGGAGAGGACAAAAGGCCGAGCTGTGATCATACCCTATCTATTTCGCATTCTGCCTGCTGTAGAGCAAGAGCTAGCCATTTGGCGCAAAAGAGCGCAGGATATTCCGGATCCGGAGCTAAAGCGGCAAGCTCTAGCCAGTATTGACAAAAAAAAGTTTCATTGTCAGGGCGGCAGCATCTATGCACTTTATCCGGGGGCAAAGACGTCGCAAATGATCAGCTTTATTGTGGCGTTGCAGACAATCAGCGATTACCTTGACAATTTATGTGACCGTGTTGCCGGGGCAAACGAGGAAGCCTTTCGCCGGCTGCATCAGGCGCTGAGCGCGGCGGTCGATCCAGCCGCGCCGGTTACAGACTGGTATGAAGGGTATCCTTATCAGCTAGACGGTGGTTATCTCACGCAGCTTGTGCAGTCCTGCCGGAAAAATGTTGCCGCTTTTCCCGGTTACTTCGATGTCCGGCAGGAGCTAATTCATTTGGTGAGCCTATATAGCGATCTTCAGGTCTATAAACATCAGGATAAAGGATTGCGCACGGAACTGCTGACTCGTTGGTTTTCCCGTCATGCTGAGCTGGCGCCGCAAGTCTTCTGGTGGGAGTTTTCCGCTGCCGCCGGTTCCACGCTTGGTATCTTTGCCTTGGCAGCAATGGCATCAATTCGTGCTATAAACAGGTTGGAGATTGACAGGCTGCAGGCCTGCTATTTTCCTTGGCTTTGTGGTTTGCATATTCTGCTAGATTATTTTATTGACCTTGATGAAGACCTGCGGCATGGAGAATTGAATTTTGTCTCAATCTATGCCGATGAAGAAGTTATGACAGCCGGATTAACACGCTTCCTGCGTGAGTCACTGCAGGGGGTGGAAATGTTGCCGCATGCCGCTTTTCACCGCACTGTAGTGCAGGGACTGTTAGCTTTATATCTCTCAGATCCAAAAGCGTTTTGTGCCGAACGCAACAAAATCTCGCGGCAACTGCTGCGAGAAGTCGGCCTGGAAGCCCGTTTGCTGCATAAAGTTTGTCTTGGTTTGCGCAGTGCGGGGATCGTTTAGCGTTTAGGACGTTCGGCGGGACAGATAGTCCGCAAGGCGAGTTAAGAGCAGGCGGGGCGGTTTAAGCGGTAACTTTCCTAAATTTTGCTTGGCCCGGTCAAGCAGCAAGCCGGCGTGTTCATTCGTTTCCTCGAGAATCCCGCACTGTGTCAGCGCTTGATGAATGAATTGTATATTGGCTGCGGAAAAGTCTTTTTCCGTAATCAACCGCCTTACTGCACAGCCATGCCGCTTGTCGCGTAACAGTTTGATGAGCGGCAGAGTGAGATAGCCTGCTTTAAGGTCTTGCATCGCAGGTTTTCCCATGCCGGCGGCGTTTCCGCTAATGTCGAGCAGGTCATCAGTCAATTGAAAAGCGTAACCAAGCTGCAATCCAAATCCAGCCAGCAGTTTTTTTTCAGCCGCCGGCATCCCACAGGCTTCAGCCCCGGCTAGACAACAGGCCGAGAGAAAGTAGGCTGTCTTTTTGTGGATATACGAAAAATATTCGGCTTCGGTCACATCGCAGTTAAAAAGTAGGGACGACTGCTCAATTTCTCCCTCGCACATCAGGCTGATGGCTTCAGTCATCTCTCCTAGCGTCCCGCTTAGCCCGTGTTTGCTTAACAGCGAAAAAGCACGGGCAAAAAGAAAATCCCCGTACAGGACGGCTTGATGTTCTCCCCATCGCTTCGAGAGCGTAGGCTTGCCTCGTCTGGTTGCGGCGCGGTCAACAATGTCATCATGCACGAGAGAGGCGGTATGAATCAATTCCACGGCTGTGGCCAGATCGATTAACACGTCCTGCTTGGCGCGGTAAAACGCGCCGCAGAGCAGCACTAGCGCGGGGCGCAGGCGCTTGCCGCCGTCTGTGACAGCCGCCGAAAACTCTGCCGTCAAGCGATCATTTCCTTGGCTGAATTCTTTCAGGCGAACTTCTACTTGCGCTAATCCGGGCAGAGATTGCAACTCCCAAACGGGCATCTGATAAACGGTCAAGGCATCATCACCTGCAATTTTGGCATACGGTTAGCCTCACCGAAACTGCCGCAAACTATTCCGGAGGCGGAAAGCCAAAAACAATCAGAGCCATCCAGCAGGAACAGCTAAAAAAAAGCAGAATAAGTAACAAGATCTATGAATGTGCGGAGGTGACTGAAATTGCAGCAGCCACTAGTGATAATCGGCGGCGTTGCCGCCGGCATGAGTGCGGCGTCCAAAGCGCGGCGTCTGCAGCCGGATTTGCCGATTGTCGTTTTTGAGAAAAGCGGCTTTGTCTCCTACGGGGCTTGCGGGATGCCGTATTACTTATCGGGGGTCATTCCTGACCACAACAAAATGGTTATTCGCACACCGGAAAAATATCGGCAAAAAATGGATATTGCCGTCCGCATTCACCATGAAGTGCTGGCTATTGATGTCAAAGCCAAGCATGTCCATGTGAAAAACTTGACTACCGGCGAAACGCTGCTTCAGCCGTACAGTAAGCTGGTCTACGCTACAGGAGCGCGCCCGATTGTGCCGGATTTACCGGGGATTTCCCTGCCGGGCGTCCATACGCTCCGCACCATGGAAGACGGCTTAGCTTTAAAGAGGGCGGTGGATAACCCGGAGCTCAAGCGCATTGTCATTGTCGGCGGTGGTTATATCGGTTTGGAAGTGGCGGAAAATCTGCGCCTTCTAGGCAAAGAGGTGCGTATCTTAGAACAGGCTGAACGAGTGCTCATTAATTTTGATCCTGATTTTTCCGCACTTGTGCACAAGGAGTTGCTGCGTGAAGGCGTTTTGGTGCACACCGAAGAGCCCATTGTCGCTTTTCTGGGAGAAGAACGGCTCTCAGCAGTGCGCACAGACAAGGGAGAATATCAATGCGACTTGGCGGTACTCTCCGGCGGGGTACGGCCAAATTGTGAACTTGCCAGTGCTGCCGGCATCAAAACCGGTTTTAAAGGGGCGGTCGTCGTTGACCGGCAGATGCGCACCAATATTCCTGATGTTTATGCCGCCGGCGATTGCGCAGAAACGTACCATAGATTATTAGAGAAAAATGTCTATATCCCCCTTGGCACCACAGCCAACCGCCAGGGTCGTTTGGCAGGGCAGGTTGCCTGCGGTCAGCCGGAAGATTTCCCCGGCGTGCTGGGGACAGCTACAGCAAAAATTTTTGACTTAGCGGTGGCTCTTACCGGACTAACGGAGCAAGTTGCCAAGGAGGAAGGGTTTGCTGCCATGGCGACGACTGTCACCACCTTAGACCATGCCATCTATTATCCAAATCCTCGCAAAATAATGATTAAGCTGGTTTATGAACGCAAAACTTCCCGGCTGTTGGGCGGACAAATCATTGGTTACGAGGGTGTGGCTCATCGTGCTGATATTCTAGCTTGCGCCATTACCGCCGGAATGACTTTGGCGGACTTGGGAGAGGTGGACATGTGTTACGCGCCACCTTATAAAGGGGTTTGGGAGGCAGTCGTCGTGGCCGCGAATGTGGCCCAGAGCGAATGGGAAGAGAGCCAAGAGAGCTTAAGCTAAAAATAATCGTGGTAAAATTCACGAATAAGCAATAAAGTTCACAAAAAGTTCAAATACTTTTCAAAGGTTCTTGTTATAATCAAAAAGAGCGTAGGAACATTTAGCTTTCGCAGGAGGTAATTCTTGTGGCAAAAAAGATCTCTAGAGGTAAAAAGAAAAAACTGATGGTCTATATTGTTATCGCTATCGCAGGCGGCGGTTTAGTGCTCTCCTCGATCCTTGCGGCTTTTCTGCCGGGGAGCATGGTGCGCAGTAGCAATCTGCCGGCGCAAAACGATGAAAGCTACATTGCCGGCTTGGAACAGCGCATCGCCCAGTTTAAAACCAACTTAGAGCAATCGCCTGATAATTTCTATCTGTTGGCTAACTTGGGGCACGCTTATTTTGACCTAGGTCGAGTCCAGGCTCGTGTGATTAGCAATGAAAAGGCGATAGAGACTTATCTCCAGGCTGTGGAAGTGTATGGTAGGGCGCTGCAAGTCAATCCCGATGATGTAGATGTCCGTGTTAACCGTGCGATTATGGCTTTTTGGTCAGATAAATTAGATTTAGCGGAAGAAGAATTTGAGAAAGCCATTGAGCTTAATCCAAGCCATGCTAAGGCTCACTACAATCATGCTATTTTCCTTAACTTTGGCCGCAATAACCCCACAGCGGCGATTGAAAGTTGGCATAGAGTGATTGAATTAAATCCTGCTGACGCACAAGAGTTAGTGACACAAGCCCGCGGCTTTATCGCCCAAGTTCAATCAGCAAGCAACACATTGCAAGGCGACCCTGATCAGTTTAACTTAAATGAACCAAACAACTAGTTTTTATAATAAATTGACTACGGTGGAACGCCGGAAACTAACTGCCAGGCAGTTAGTTTCTTTTTTTTTTATTGTATCCTTACTCTGTCTGTATGTTTAGGCTTAAATGGAGAAATATAAGCACAGGAGGAGAGCGCCATGACTGTTGGTTCACAGTTAAAAAACACATTAGCCGGGTTAAAAGGCGCACAGGCGACTATCCGGCTGTATGCACAGCAAACGCGCCATGAGCAAAGTCAAATCGCTTTTCAGGAGGGACTAATCATCCTCTCAGAGGTGGTGGCAAGCTTGGCGGGGCGGTTGCAGGAAATAGAGCTGGCCGAACCTCAATACAAAAGCGTTTAGAGAGGTGACGAGATGCCCGTTTGGGTAGACGGCTTATTGCGCTCCTTGGGACTTTTTCTGTTAGTGTTTGCAGCTATTCGGATTCTCGGGAAGAAACACCCGGTTGCAACGTCCCCGTTTCACTTTGTGGTTTACAGCGTGGTTGCGGTGATGACTGCACTGCTCGCCGTAAATATTATCCCAAATTTCGATTTTGCCCTAGCCGCTCTCGCTACCTGGGTGTTCTTGCCGTTGCTGTTAGATTATCTCGCTTTGCACAGTAAGGCGCTCTATCAGTTGCTGCATGGTAAGGAAACAATCATCATTAAGCAGGGTAAAGTAATGGAAGAAAATCTCAAACAGGTGAGGTTAAGCGGGGAAGGATTGCTCAAAGGGCTGCGCGCAAAAAATGTGTTTAGCGTTGCCGATGTGGAATTCGCCGTACTGGAAACATCAGGTGAGTTAAGTTTGCTGTTAAAAGCAGATAAACGCCCTGTGGCGCCCCATGATCTAGAGTGGAAGGTAATGCCTCAGCTCGAACCGCAGACGGTGATTCTTGACGGTAATATTTTGCATGATTCGCTGCGGAGGCTCGGTTTGACGTTGCAATGGCTGCAGACACAGCTGGAGTGTAGCGGCGTTTCGCTGGAAAATGTTTTCCTGGGCCAGGTAAATTCAGCCGGCGAGCTGTATGTGGACTTGTTTGATGACTTAATCCAATTACCTAATCCATCTGTGCGGGAAATGGTCTTTGCCTCTTTACAGCAAGCGCAAGCGGAGTTGCTTAAATATTCCTTGTCAACAGAAGATCCACAGAGCAAAAAACAGTTTGCGGATGATTCCACCAAAGTGCAGCAGGTTGTGGAAAAATTGCGGCCCCATTTACTTCGGTAAGGAGGAAAGAGATGGCAAACAAAAAATTGCAGAAGAAGACACCCAAGCAGCAGGAGTATCAGAATTTCGCACAAAAACGGGAGCCAAAGCGAGCCATTCTGCTCAACTGTTTTCGCGCCTTTCTAGTGGGCGGCAGTATTAGCGCTGTCGGCCAGTTTTTTCAGTGGATTTACATTACCTACTTTGGCTTTACGGAGGTAACAGCCGGCAACCCTACCGTGGCCACTATGATTATTCTCGCCACCCTGCTGACAGGCTTTGGGATTTACGACCATCTCGCTCAATATGCCGGAGCCGGCACCATTATTCCCGTAACCGGTTTTGCCAATACAGTCGCCTCCGCCGCCATTGACCACCGCAGTGAGGGATATGTGCTTGGGGTGGGCGGTAATATGTTTAAAATTGCCGGCCCTGTAATTACCTTCGGCGTGTTCTCTGCTTTTATTGTTGCCATCATCCGCATCAAAGTGGATTGGCTGGGTGGAATGTAAATGCTGATCGGTCATCAGAGTTGGCTCTTTAAGAATGCTCCGGTCATTCTCGCCTCTGCCGCCGCTGGCGGTCCTTTCGAGGCTAATGGCGCCATAGCGGAGGATTTTGACATTCTGCATGATGATATCTGGATGGGGCAGGAGAGCCTGGAAAAAGCGGAAAAGAAGTTGCTGGAAGAAGCTTGTGAAAGAACCATTATTAAAGCAAAGCTCAAGAAAGAAGATATTCAGTTTTTCTTCTCCGGAGATTTGACGAACCAGATCGTAACCTCCAGTTTTGCGGCCCGCACGTTGGGCATTCCCTACTTCGGCTTGTTTGGCGCCTGCTCCAGCTCCATGGAAGGGCTGGCTCTCTCGGCATTTATTGTCAATGCCGGCGGCGCCCGTTACGTGATGGCTGCTGCCGCCAGCCATAACGGAACCGTCAACAAACAGTACCGTTATCCTACCGAATACGGCGCCCAACTGCCTCCCACCGCCCAGTGGACAGTTACCGGAGCCGGAGCTGCGTTGTTGGCAGCGGAAGGAGCAGGCCCCCGGGTGTTGGCAGCCACCATCGGAAAGGTGGTCGATTTGGGCATAACCGACCCATTTAATATGGGCGCCGCCATGGCTCCGGCTGCGGTAGAGACCATCTTGACTCATTTCCGTGATTTTGGCGTGGATGCCTCGGACTATGACTTGATTGCGACCGGCGATTTGGGGAAAGTAGGACATGTCATTGCTGCCGAAATGCTGGCAGAACAAGGTATCGTTATGCCGCCGGAAAAATTGACCGATTGCGGCCTAATCATCTACAAGGAAGAGCAAAATGTGTTTTCGGGAGGCAGCGGGGCCGCCTGCTCTGCCACCGTCACCTACGGTCATTTTATGAACCGCTTGCGCAGAGGTGAGCTGAAAAAGATTTTGGTAGTAGCTACCGGCGCGCTGCTTTCACCCCTTTCTTATCAGCAAAACGAGAGTATCCCCTGCATCGCACATGCCGTGGCAATAGAAGGTTGAGTCCCGGCTTTTCCCCTCTCCCAGTGGTATCAGTGAATCGGCTATTTCGCCGATTCCAACGAATCTGACCTCTGACTTCTGACCTCTAGCAATGGGTGAGGGCATACTTTTCCCCTCTCCCTGCGGGCTTATCATTACCCATAAGTATTGAGCTAATGGAAAAGCTCCCACATGTCAGTAATATCCTGCAGTCTTCGGAACCCTCGCCACAGG
>JAGXTN010000101.1 GCA_018333455.1 Dethiobacter sp.
ACAACAATTGCAAGAACCGGTGTATGTCATGGTGTATAGCATTCTTATGATAACAGCGTTTTTTGTTGTTAGTTTTGCAAGAGTATTGCTGGTTACGCGGAAGAAAAGGACTGAAGGCTGACAATTGCCTAATTAAGGATTGGCGGATATGGAAAAATAATTTAAAGGAGTTAATAAAGAAGAAATTTCGTATGTGTCAGTATTGCTGACGGTGGTTCTGTTAATGTTTTCCTAAGTGACTTCGGTTGCCGCCGGGCAGGGGCGTGACAGACAGGGGGCAAGAAAGGCAAAGCGAGCAGAAAATTCAGTACCTTGATGCAGAAGTACAAATTATTGATGGCCAACGGTGATTAAGGTTGAAATATCAATATTTTTTCAAGTTTATTGAAGGGGCGGCTTTATGGCGGACATGTTAATGGCAATTGGTTTTTTTGCCCTAGGGCTATTGTTATGGGCAATATTCTTTTGGGCTATTCCTGCTTATCTGGCAGATAAAATTATAAAGGCTTTATTCCCCACTTTGCATGCAAAGTCCGTGGGTCTCCGGTGGTGGCAAGAATATCTTTTCATATTTTCGCTGTTAATTATTATAATTCTATCACTTCTTCGCCTAGGGGTAGATACTTACTTGCAAATACCAACGTGGTTCCCATGGGCACCTGAGGGCTTGCATCATATGTATCACGAATTTTCGTTTCCAATATCGGTCGCCGTGTTTATTGGTCGATTTGCAGCCGTACTATATTTCGGCTGGAGGCCGGAGATTAGAAACCGCTCAAAATAAGTGCGAAATTTACACAAAAATTTACCTACTTGGGTATGCCAGATGCCATTTGGCCACGTCCTTAATCTAGCAAATCCTATAAACTTTGGGGGGTTTTTTGTGGACAAAGTGGATAAACAAATAAAAAAGTGTTATGAAGAAGACTTTAAGCCATTTTTAAACACCAGACTAGGGTTTTATCCTGGGATTTTCATTATAGTACTTATGTTGTCAATGGGGTTTTCGCTTGGCTGGAGATTAGTAGATGAGGTTTTCAGATTTCTTGGTTGGTAACATTACTAGGAGTAAATCAGTCGGTCTTGGTTTTAGTGATTAATTGGTGGTTGAGTAGATTTTGCTCAACCACCATATTTCATATTACTATTTTTAGCACTCAATTTTTCAATGGAATAGTTTAATTCCACAGAAAATTAATTCGCCATAAAATGTAAAATTCCTCTACGATTTAAGAACACAATAAGCAGTTATTCCTTTATTTATAAGGACAAAAAAAAGACGCGAAACCAAGAGCGATTTCACATCTTTTTTGGGGCAGAATTCTTGATTTTGCACCTCAAAACGGAACCCGTTACTTCACTAGGGGTATAGTTTTTGCGGGTCTTTGTCAGTCCAAATTGCATAGCCTTGTGCCCGATGGCAACAATAGTTCTCTCATTTTTTAAAAGTTCG
>JAGXTN010000165.1 GCA_018333455.1 Dethiobacter sp.
ATAGCAATATCCTGCCGCTGCATGGTACATCGAAGGCGGCGCTTATCATCGCCCAATTCGCGCAGGATAACGCCGACGCGAAGGAAATCGCGAGACAAGCAGGTTTTGCCAGCCACACAGAACTGGCAGGTTATATGAAGAGTAAAGGGTATGAGTGGGATTCGACGGAAAGGAATTATGTGAAAGGGTCCTCGGTTCAGCAAAAAGCGATGCAGCAGTCAAACGAATCCAGTGAACAGGCAGAGGTGGGTGTGGATGACGCGCTCAAGAATATCCTGCCGCTCCTAAAGAGGTTGCAAAGCGCGGAATGCCAGCCTGCCACATCAGAGCCAAAGAGCATCCCGAGGTATCAGGTTCAGGGGATGTACGGGACGAAGGCGATGCGCATGGCTAATGTGCTGGATGAACTGGCCAGGCGCTTTAGCCAGGAGAGGAATATCAGCCAGCGGGAAATGTTTGAAGTGGCCTTGATTGAGTTTTTTCAGAGGTATGGGTATCGGGATGAGGTTGAGAAATATCTGCTGGAATAACTGACGGGAGGATATAACTCTGATTGAATCGGTTGTATTAGAATGTATAGAGTCAACTAACGGCACAACCTGTATAAGCCCTGCTTGCTTTTTCACCTTTTGTGGGTGGAGGGCAGGTAGGGCTTATTTTTTTTTGTGTTTTTGTGTTGCCATATGCATCCTGCGAGCAGTAACAGGTGCGCGCTTAATAGATATCTCACTCAGCTCAATATTGATCTCAGTAATATTACACTCAGCTGAGATTGAGGCTCAGTTGTTTGCTCACCTCAATTTCGCGGAGAGTGACTAACGCAAGCTGCCATAACTTCCTTACCGCTGGTAAGGCTGTCTCCGACGATGTCTGTGAAAGTGGGCAGGAAGGTCTCTGCGTCCTTGGTGTGATTGTCTATTTGTTCCGCAATGCTGCCGGAAAGGTCGATTTTAATCAACTTGTTCCTTTCGTTAAGGTTCGATGGACTTGTTTTGGGCATGAAGAGGCCATCTCATGTGTAGATGAAGGGATGGCTTGGTATGCTCATATGCTCAATATTTTCCTAAAAATTGGGCGGGAGTTAAAATTTCCGGCTTTTCAATAACCACATCCATGAAATCCTTATCGCCTGTTATTAGTATATCCACATCGGCGGTAATAGCTGAGTAAAGCACCTTTTCATCCTGATTGTCACGGATGGCAAACAGATTATGATCAGTAATGTTTTGGGGTGTGTGTTCCAATTCATAAGGGATTCTTGAGAGGAAAACGTCCAATAACTCGGTCTTTCCGGGGAATTTTCGTTCTATGACCTCATACAACTCGCCAATGATATATGAACTTAATACCAAGGTGTGCCGCAGGCAAACTGTGCTCAGCAACTGCTCCAGGTTTTTGCTTTTAAATATAAATACGGAGATCAGGACATTGGTGTCAAGCATAATACGCATTTTACTTGTTTTCCTTGTTTCTGCGTATATCTTTTACCATCCCGACAACATCTTCCATATCCTTCAGGCCAAGACGCTCCGCTTCGCCTTCAAAGCCTTTTTGTACATCACGGATGGCAAGGGAAACCGGGTTGGCAAGCACATACTGACCGTTTGTTTCGATAAACGCCACCTTATCACCGTCTTTTAAATTTAAAGCTCTGCGGATATTGATCGGCAACGTGATTTGTCCTTTGCCCGTAATTTTAGCCAGTTCCATCTTAACACCCCCATTTGAACATGGTATTCCATGTATTCCTTGCTTTATTATATGCCAAACTCATGAATAATACAAGCGGTGCAAAAACAATAGCTTCTCATTTTCTCCTATGGCTTTGTCAAAAAACAGGATAGAAATAAAAACAGATGGGCAAAGGCTTTATATTGGGAACAACTTATATTTCACAGGAAAACCGGGAGGAGTTTTTAGCAGAGTTAAAAAGCCGGTGTAAAAATCTCGAAGGTTAAAACAAAGGGACCTCTGGCAGCACGTATGCACAGAGGCCTTATTTGTTAAACCTACCCATGCGGGTAGTAGTCAGGTTGTCAGAAATCAGGGATAGTTATAATTGGGATCTTGTGCCCTGCAGCAATACACCCGTCTTACCCAAAAGGGTGATTGTCAATCGGGCAGGCTGGCGAAAATGAATCTGGATATCTGTCACGTACATTGTGACGGTGACAAGCCTTTCTGTGTTTCGCCGGGTAGATGGCTTATTTTATTGAGTTTGCCGGTGGGTTGCATTATACCTGTATTTGCCTTTCCTTTCAGTGTCTTACCTGCCCGGAAGGTCGGGTAGTGTGTGGCAGGGACTTGGACAGGCTCGCTGGTGTTGGGATTCCTGGTCTCATGTGCTGCTACGTGTCTGATATCGAAGGCGCAAAAAGCCTGCAACCCTTACACGCTCACCGCTGTCAAGGCTGTCTGAGACGATGTCTGCGAATGTGGTCAGGAAGGTCTCTGCATCCTTGGTGGGGGTGTTCATTTGTTCCGCAATGCTGCGGGCTAGGTCGGCTTTATCAATGTTTGTTTCCGCCGTACTCTTTTTGTTGGGCTGCTTTGGGGCA
>JAGXTN010000029.1 GCA_018333455.1 Dethiobacter sp.
AATTAGCTCTCTCGTAGCCTTGTTTTGTGTTGCCTTTCAAAGGCAAAGTGTTTTCAGGGTAGTAATCCTCAAAAATTTATAGCCACTACCAGACTCGTTGAGTGGTGGAAAGCAGGCAGTTTGGGACAGCTACAGGAACGCGGGGTATCAATAAGGCCAGACGGATGTCTGGCCATTTTTACTTTTAAAATATGCTAAAAGTATTTCATGCTTGTTTTCTTAAACTCCCGTGTACTGTGGAGCAGCCTGTAGTCAGTGATACCGGTGCGCTCGGAGATCTCCGCCGCCGTTTTCTCCAGCTCCTCGACTGACTTGCCGTGGAGCATGGTAAAAAGATTGTAGGGCCAATCCGGATAGGTGGGGCGCAGATAGACATGGGAAGCGGCGCCAAAAGTCGCCATAATCTTGCCTGCTTTTTCGACCGACTCGCCTGGCACAGCCCAGCCGACCATCGCATTTGCGCTGTAGCCCGCTTGGTGATGGCGCAAAATAGTGCCAAGGCGGCGCATGACGCCGGCTGCCAGGTAAGCCTCCAGCTTCTGCAAAAACTGCTCCTCGCTGATGCCCACCTCAGCGGCGAGCGCGGCAAAAGGTTCAGCCTGCAGCGGCAAATCGCCCTGCAGGCGAGCAATAATTTTTTTATCCAAGTCGTTTAGCAGCATGGCTCTTCCTCCGCTAGGTCGAAATTGACGCCAATTTTAAAAAGTTTTAGTGCCGGCAGATTGCGCAACTTTAACACACCGTCCAAACACATAATTTCATTTAGGATCTGCTCCAACTCTGCCTCTGTCCGGCTTACAAGCGTAAACCAGAGATTAAATTCATGCGCCCGCTCGTAATTATGTGTTACTCCCGGATAAGCGCTGACGGCTAGAGCCACCGTTTCAAGCTTTTCTGCCGCCACTTTAAGCGCGACAAGCGTAGAGGAGAAGCCGAGCTTATCCGAGGCAAAAATGCCGCCGATGCGGCGAATAATGCCGGCGTCTTTCAATGCGTCCACCCTGGTCAGTACTTCCGCCTCGCTTAAATCGACTTCCGCAGCCACCGCAGCATAAGGACGGGAGACAAGCGGAAAGCGGGTTTGAATAATATTAAGAATAGCTCGATCTGCCTGGTCCAGCTTGTTAAGAACAACAGGCTTCATTAGCTCGCCCCCTCCGGTAGAGGCACCACGGGTCCTCTGCCATCACATCGCCGTCGCTGTAATAATATGCCCGGGCACGACAGCCGCTGCAGACATCTTTATGGTCACAGGTACCGCACTTGCCGCCAAATTGGTCGCTGCGAAACTGATTAAACATTTCGGCGGTACGCCAAATTTCGGTAAAAGGCTTTTCTTTCACACTGCCCACTTTCTTTGGCAGATAGGGGCAGGGATGTACTTCGCCGTTGGGCAGAATGCAGCAGTAGGCGGTGCCGGCCAAACAGCCGCGGCTAAAACGCATCTCCATTCCCATCTGCCGGGCAATCCGCATAAACTGGGGCGCGCAAGTGGGCTTTAGCTCGATGGGGACTTCCTTCTGCTTCTTTAAAATTCGGTGCAGCAATTGCTCGTACTGCTTCTCCCGCAATGCTTCCGCCTCCATGTCCAAGGCGCGGCCGGTCGGCACCAGGAAAAATACGTGGTGGGCTACGGCGCCGATTGCCACCGCAAAATCGGTGATTGCTTCAAATTCATGGTAGTTTTTATCGACTACAGTCGTATGGATCTGGAAGGGCAGCCCCACCGCCTGGCAATTTTTCATGCCGTCAACGGCAGCCTGCCAGGAGCCGGGCACCTGACGAAATTCATCGTGGACTTGCGGATCAATACTGTCTAGAGAGATGCCGATGCACTGGGCACCTGCTTCTTTTAATTTTGCGGCGATTTCCGTGGTAATGGTGGTGCCGGTGGTGCCAAAGACGGGGCGCAGGCCAACCGCTTTGGCGTGGACGGTCAACTCAAAAATGTCTTCCCGCAAGAGCGGCTCTCCGCCGGAGAGAATCAGGATTTTAAAGCCGGCTTGGGCGATTTCATCAATCAGTTTTTTCCCTTCCGCAGTGGAAAGCTCGTCTTCTCTTTTGGCGCCGGCGTCACGGTAACAGTGTTTGCATTTGAGATGGCACTCCCAAGTCGTATTCCAGGAAATAATCATCTTAGCTTTCCTCCTTCAGCCAGACGGCGGCTTCTTTGGCAAAGTATGTGAGAATCATATCGGCACCGGCACGCTTCATGGAAAGCAGCATTTCCAGCGCCACCCGCTTTTCATCGAGCCAGCCTTTCTCGGCCGCCGCCTTAACCATGGCGTATTCACCCGAGACGTTATAGGCAGCCAAAGGCAGATTAGTGGCAGCTTTGACGGCGCGGATTATATCTAGATAAGCGAGCGCCGGTTTGACCATCAGCATATCTGCGCCTTCCGCCAGATCCTGAGCCACTTCTTTTAGCGCTTCGCGGCAGTTGGCCGGGTCCATCTGGTAGGAACGCCGGTCGCCAAACTGCGGGACGGAGCCGGCGGCGTCGCGGAAAGGCCCGTAAAAGGCCGAGGCATATTTTACGGCGTAGGACATAATGGGCGTCTGGACAAAACCGTGTTCATCTAGGGCACTGCGGATGGCGGCCACCCGCCCGTCCATCATATCGGAGGGAGCAACAATGTCTGCGCCGGCGCGGGCGTGGGAAAGCGCCGTCTGAGCCAATAAGTTCAGCGTCAAGTCATTTTCAACTTCACCGGTTGTAATCAGACCACAATGACCATGGCTTGTATATTCACATAAGCAGACATCGGTGATGACTAACAACTCGGGAAATTGCCGCTTCAGTGCGCTCACTGCCTGCTGCACAGCTTCAGACGGGTCAAAGGCGGAAGTACCTTTTTCATCTTTAGAGGCGGGAATGCCAAAGAGAATTACGGCGGGGATGCCAAGGCGTAGGCATTCTTCACCTTCGCGTACAATATTGTCGACCGAGAGCTGATAGACGCCGGGCATGGAGGCGATGGGCTTCTTGACATTCTTGCCGTTTATGGCAAAGAGCGGATAAACAAAATCACGGGGCAGAAGCTCCGTCTCGCGCACAAAGCTGCGCAGCGCAGCAGTTTTACGCAGCCTTCTTGCTCTAACGACAGGAAAACTCATATATTTGCCTCTCCTTTAACTAGGCTGTTGATAAGCTGCGCATTACGTTGTCACTCGGGCTGCCGCCATCCTCGACGTATACACGATACGCCTGCGGTGACGGCCTACTCGTTTCGCGTCCTGCTTGCTTCTGAACAGCCTATGTGTAAGCTTAACTGAACGATATTCAAATAATAGTATTAGCTGAAGATGAATTAAGCGGTCGTTCCTGCAGCTTATCAACAGACTGTATTATTAATGCTATGCTTATGCAATGCCTATCTCCTTGTCGGTCAGGTAGCACGCCGGGTCAGACTCCCAGAAGTCTCCGCTGACTGCTTCGGCGCGAGCACGGAAATTGCCGTTGCAGACGGCCAGCCACTTGCAGGCGGCACAGCGCCCTTTTAGCAATGGCTTGCGGTCTTTTAGTCCGGCAAGAATCGGGTTAGAAAGGTCGGTCCAAATTTCGCCGAATTTGCGCTCACGCACATTGCCGAAAGTATGGTTTTGAGTAAACTGATCAGCATGGACAAAACCCAGGTTATCCACTTGCCCGATGGCGATGCCGGTACGGTTGCCGCCGTTGTTGCGCAGCAGCTCCCAGACTTTTTCGGCGCGCAACGGGTCATCTTTCAGCATGCGCAGGTAAGTGTAGACACCATCGGCATGATTGTCCACAGTAAGGATTTCCTTGTCTAGGCCTTTCCTCTCAAAATATAGCGTCTTATCAATAATCAGGTCAATCGCTGAACGGCTTTCTTCCCGGGTGACATCCTCTTTAATCATTTCGGAACCGCGGCCGGAATAAACCAAGTGATAAAAACAGACCCGGGGAATCCCTTCTTCCTCGATTAACTGGAAGATATTTTCCATTTCCGCAAAATTATGGCGGTTGATGGTAAAGCGCAAGCCTACGCGCTGGTTGATTTCCAGGCAGTTGCGTATCCCGGCAAGGGCTGCGTCAAAAGCGCCTTTCTGCTTGCGGAATTCGTCGTTTTTCGCGCCGATGCCGTCTAGGCTGATGCCCACATAACCTACGCCCAGATCTTTAATTTTACGAGCGGTAGCTTTGTCAATCAGTGTGCCGTTAGTGGAAATGGTCACACGCAGTCCACGTTCTGTCGCATACTGAGCCAGGTCAAAAAAATCGGAGCGAATCAGCGGTTCGCCGCCGGAGAAAAGAATTACCGGACACTTGAATGCGGCTAAATCATCAATAAACTTTTTGCCTTCAGCTGTGGTAAGTTCATTCTCGTATTTAACTGCATCGGATGCCATATAGCAATGGATGCATTTCAAGTTGCACGTCCGGGTGCAGTTCCAGACTACCACCGGGCCGCTGCCGTGGGTGGTGCCATGGACGGCGCCGCGTGAACAATCGCTGTAGCGCAACTGGTCGCCGTAGTGTGAAGCGCCGCTGAGCAATTTAGTTACACTGATCATCGCAAAACTTCCCTTCTTTTTTTCAGACTTTATACTAGCTCAATACGCCCCACCTGTGAATCCCTCTTCCAGACACATCCCTCTCCCCAGCTACTTCCCTCTTCCAGACACATCCCTCTCCCCCGGCTTATCCCCTCTTCCCTACTATTTCCCTCTCCTCGCGGGAGAGGGCTAGGGTGAGGGCCTTTGAGGGCCTTGGCTATGGTGAAGGTCTTGACCAGAGTGAGGGCAGATAAGCATAGCTTAAAAACAAGATGAACAATATTTGAAAGCTAGGCAAATGCATGTCCCCC
>JAGXTN010000047.1 GCA_018333455.1 Dethiobacter sp.
CCCCTACGGGAACGTAAAGAGGATATTTTCGTGTTACTTGAAGCGTTCATTAAACAGTCCCGGTTCTTCACCCATGCTATACTTTCCTTATTTGAGCAGTTCAGAATGGAGCTTGAAGATTACAGTTGGCCCGGCAACATCAGGGAACTTGAAAACTTTGTGGAGAGGTTTCTTATTCTAAGCGAAGATGCCTCCGACCCAGCCGCGATCCTGCAAAGCCAGATTAGAGGCCTCTACAGTCTAGGTAATGAGTACCTAGGAATAGTAGATGAACCTGTCTTGTTGGGCAAGAATGCACTCTCTATAAAAGTTGGCACACTGGAAGAAATGGAAAAAGAAATCTTAGAGAAAATGCAGAAACTCTACCCTTCCGAAAAAAAAGCATCTCTGGCGCAACAATTAAATATCAGCCGCACGACATTGTGGAAAAAACTGAAGACACTCGAAGAAGCCTGCAATAGTTAACAGTCTTCTTAATCTCGTTAGCTGTAATTGTAAAATCTCTTGCAGCTTTACGGCCATATTCACCTTTCGGCATATTAAGGGAGTGTTTAATTTATGGAATTAAAAACAGTATTAGCGGAACGCAGGAGCATCCGTGTTTTTCGGCCGGAACCATTAAGGTCGGAGATAATCCAGGAGCTGCTGGAGGCTGCTCGCATCGCCCCTTCCGGCACAAACTTGCAGCCATGGAGGTTTCTTGCCGTTACCAGTGAAGAGAAGCGCAAAAAACTGGCCGAATGTACATTTAATGTAAATTTCATCGCTCAGGCACCTTTAACTATGGTTTGTTGTGCTGACCGCTCCTCCCTTACTACTCGTCCAGAGCGACTTAGGGAGCTGGCCCTCTCCGGCGCTTTTGCCGGCACAGACCTGGAAAATTTCTCCTTTAGTGACTATCAGGAAAAAGCGTCGCGCGACGAGGCCGCCAATCTTGCTTACCTGAATATTAATGTGGCTATCGCTATAGAGCAGATGATTCTCAGAGCAGTGGATCTGGGGCTTGGCAGTTGTTGGGTAATGCTCTTTAGTCAAAAGAAAGTGCGGGAGCTGTTTTCCCTGCCGGACAATCTGTTTATTACGGCGTTGGTGCCTTTTGGCTACCCTGGCCAGCAACCGCCGGCTCGTCCCAGATTGGCGTTGGCAGATATCTATCTGGGGGAAGTTTAACCGGTAGGGGAGGAATAGTTATGCGCCAGTTATTAAAAGGTATTCGCGTGCTTGATTTAACGCGCCTTTATCCGGGGCCTTTTTGTACCATGATGATGGCCGAGCTGGGAGCGGAAGTCATAAAAGTAGAAAGCCCGGGTGAAGGCGACTATTTGCGGGCGATAGGGCCGGCGGACAGGGATGGCAGCATTTCTTTCCGGTTGCTTAACCAGAATAAAAAGAGTATCACGCTAAATCTAAAGAGTGCTGAAGGTGTAGAGCTTTTCATGCGTCTGGCAAAAGATGCTGATGTGGTGGTGGAAGGGTTTCGTCCCGGCGTAGTCACTGCTTTAGGCATCGATTATGCGCCAATTAAAGCGGTAAATCCGGAAATTATTTATTGTTCGATAACAGGTTATGGCCAAGACGGACCGTACCGTGATCGAGCCGGACATGATCTTAATTATCTTGCCTTGTCTGGCATTTTGGGAATGACAGGCTTGCCGGATGGGCAGCCTGTCATTCCCAGTGTTCAGATCGGCGATGTAGGGGGAGGCGCTCTAATGGCTCTCTCCGGTATCTTGGCCGCCTTATACGGCCGCGCAAACGGTCAGGGCGGCTCTTATTTAGATGTCGCCATGCTTGATGGGCTGATTTCCTGGCTACCACTGACTGCGGCAGATCATTTTGCGGGTCTGCCGGCCAGAAGAGGATCTTCCCTGTTAAATGGCGGCTACGCCTGTTATCATGTTTACCAGACTGCTGATGATGGTTATATGGCGCTTGGCGCTCTTGAGGTAAAGTTTTGGGTCTCATTTTGTCGGGCAGTCGGTAGAGAAGATTTGCTCGCAAGGCAGTACGAAAGCAATCAGGAAGCGCTGAAAAACGAGCTGAAAAATATTTTCTTGCAACATGACCGGCAATTTTGGCAAGAAATATTTTCTGCACATGATTGTTGCTGTGAGCCTGTACTTTCGCTGGCTGAGGCATTTACGAACCCACAGGTTCTGGCTAGGAAAGCTGTCGTCAATAACTCACTCTCTTTTCCGCTGAAAATAACGCCGCAGGAAGAATCGCTTGCTCAACCTGCTCCGCGTTTAGGTGAGCATACGGCTGAGATATGTTCAGCTTTGGGCTACAGCCAAGCAGAGCTTGAAGAACTATGGAAAAAAGGAGTCATTTAGTTCAATGATTGTGCGGAGTAAGAGCAGAAGTTAGTGATTGACACCTTCTTTTTGCTGTGCTAGACTTGAGTCAAAGATGATGACTAGGAAGAGTAGGCGGAGCGTGGACTTTTTTCAGAGAGCCGGGGTAGGTGAGAATCCGGCAAGAGGACTGCCGTTGAATGGGCCTGTGAGTCGCGGACCGAAGTTTAAGTAGGCTCCGACGGATTGTTCCACCGTTACAGGGAACGGGGTATCGGACGTTTTTACCACTTGTCCCGCACCTGTCAAAGTGGGTCTGCGCATATTGCAGGCCAAAGAAGGTGGCACCGCGAAAGCATAGTCTTTCGTCCTTCCCAGGACGAGAGGCTTTTTTATTTGTCAAAAAATAGGGGGGAAACAATAATGAACATGGCGGCAGTAGCGAGGAGCAACACTAAGAGAGTGACTTTATCTCGGACACTGACGGATGATTTAGAAACGCCGATTTCCGCCTTTCTTAAACTGTGCCCGGCAGGCCCAGCATTTATGTTGGAGAGTGCGGCAGGCGGAGAACAAGTGGCAAGATATTCATTTCTGGGGTATAATCCGTTTTTGACGCTGAAGGCGGAGGGAGTTAATGTGGAGCTACAATGGCGGGACGGTTTGAGGGAAACGAGGAGTGACGGACCTTTTCAGGTACTGCGGCAGTTGATGGAGGAGTATGCCATAAAGTTCCAGGCAGATATGCCCCGTTTTTCCGGTGGAGCGGTAGGTTACTTCAGCTATGATCTAGTTTCGCTGCTAGAGCCGGTGGGGGAGTTACCGGCAGATGAATTGGCTTTGCCGGCAGCATATCTGCAATTTATGGAAAATATGGTAATTTTCGACCATTTTACTCACAAAATTCATCTGACCGTGAATCGTTTATTGCAAGAGGGGGAAGGGCGGCAGGCTGGTGAAGAGGCAGCCGCCAAATCGCTGCAAAAGATGGAGGAGTTGTTGGCCGGACCGCTCCCCGAACCAAAAACAGGGGAACGGCAGCGCTCGGTGGCGGCTCCTATGAGCAACATCACGAAAGAAGTTTTTCTGGAGAATATCCGCAAGGCCAAAGAATATATCTACGCAGGCCACATTTTTCAGGTGGTGCTTTCACAGCGGTTTACAGTCCCCATCACTGAAGACCCGTTAACAATCTACCGACGGTTGCGCCGCGTCAGCCCATCGCCATATATGTTTCTGCTCCGTTATCCGGATGTGACGCTGGTAGGAGCATCACCGGAAATGCTGGCTCGAGTGGAGGGCAAAAGGGTTACTACCCGCCCAATTGCCGGTACACGGCGCAGGGGAGCGACTGAAGAAGAAGACAGAGCGCTCGCGGCGGAGTTGCAAAATGACCCGAAAGAAATGGCAGAACATGTGATGTTGGTAGATTTAGGCAGAAATGATCTTGGACGTGTGGCAGAATATGGCACTGTGAATGTGAGGCAATACGCCAAGGTGGAACGGTTTTCCCATGTGATGCATTTAGTCAGCGAGGTGAGTGGCGAACTGGCTGAAAATTATACTGCTATGGATGCATTAATCGCTTGTTTCCCTGCCGGGACATTGACGGGAGCACCTAAAGTACGTGCCATGCAGATTATCAATGAACTGGAAACGACGAAGCGCGGACCTTATGGCGGTGCGGTGGGCTATTTTGACTTCAGTGGCAATATGGACACTTGTATTACTATCCGTACGATGGTGATCAAAGACCGGCAGGCCTATATTCAAACTGGTGCCGGTATCGTAGCCGACTCGGTGGCGGAGGCAGAATATCATGAAACAATGCAAAAAGCAGCAGCAATGTTTGCCACATTGGGGGTGAAACAGCTTGATTGCCGTGATTGATAACTACGATTCCTTTACCTATAATCTGGTGCAATGCTTAGGCGAGTTGGGGGGAGAGCCGCTTGTTTTGCGCAATGATTCCTTTACTCTCAGCCAGTTGGCGGAGAAAAAACCGCAAGCCATAGTGATTTCGCCGGGACCCGGAACGCCGGCGGATGCAGGTTTGTCCTTGGCAGTGATTGAGCAATTCAAAGGGAGTGTGCCAATTTTTGGAGTTTGCCTAGGGCATCAGGCTATCGGGCAAAATTTCGGTGGCGAGATTATCCGGGCGCCTGAGCCGGTGCACGGCAAACCGGTAGAAGTACATCACTACGGAGACCCACTTTTTGCCGGACTTGGCAGCCCGTTTAGAGCTGCAAGATACCATTCCCTGATTATCAGACGGGAAACGCTTCCGCAGTGCTTAGCTGTGGTGGCAGAGACTGCTGACGGCTTGATTATGGCGATAAGACACAAAAGTTTTCCGATTATAGGGGTACAGTTTCACCCGGAATCAATTATTACTCCTGATGGGAAAAAGCTTTTAGCTAACTTTTTAGGAGGCATGGCGGCATGAAAGATCTTCTTGGTAAAATTTGTGCAAAGATTAGCTTGACTGAAGAGGAAGCAAGGGCGGCCATGGCGGCAATTATGGATGGGGAGGCTACTCCGGCGCAGGTAGCCGCCTTTCTGGTAGCTTTGAAGATGAAAGGGGAGACTGTGGCAGAAGTCTATGGCTGTGCCACTGCCATGCGTGAGCGCGCGGAAAAAATCGAGAGCACGCGCAAAGGGCTGACAGACACTTGTGGTACCGGCGGAGACGGCCTGGGCACCTTTAATATTTCCACCGCTGCCGCCCTAGTAGCTGCGGGGGCAGGGCTTAACTTGGCCAAACATGGCAATCGTGCTGTATCAAGTAAATGCGGTTCAGCCGATGTCTTGGAAGCGCTGGGGATTAAACTGGAGCTGACGACGCAGGAAATGGGGAAATGTATTAACGAGCTAGGAATCGCATTTTTGTATGCGCCGGTTTTACACAAGTCGATGAAACATGCCGCGGCTCCCAGGCGGGAGGTAGGCGTGCGTTCCGTCTTTAACCTACTAGGTCCCTTAACTAACCCGGCAGGAGTCAAGCGCCAGGTGTTGGGTGTCAGCGCGCCGGAACTAGTGGTGCTGTTAGCCGATGTGCTCTTGCTTCTGGGCGTGGAGCACGCGTTGGTAGTTCACGGTCAGGATGGCAGTGACGAGCTGACTCTAGCCGGCGTTACGCAGGTCTGTGAAGTCCGTGGAGGAAGCATGGTGCGTTATAATCTAGCGCCGCAGGAAGTGGGTTTACAACAAGCGTCTGCCGATGCGCTGTCAGGCGGCAGCCCGTCAGAAAATGCCAAACTTATTTTAGCTATCTTGCAGGGTAAAAAGGGGCCGCAGCAAGATGTGGTATTGCTGAATGCGGGAGCCGCCTTATATGTGGGCGGTATGGCCGAGAACATCAAAGAGGGCGTGGTGTTGGCGCAGCATGCTATTAGTACCGGCGCTGCTCTCGAGAAGCTAACTGCGCTACAATGTTTTAGCGGGGGAGAAAAAAATGCTTACGCAGATTGTGGCTAAGAAGAAAGAGCGGGTGGCAGCAGCAATTGCCAGCCTGTCACTGCGAGAGTTAAAAATTCGGCTGGCTGACGCCAAACCGCTGCGTCCTTTCGGCGAGAAATTAGCGCAACCTGGGATATCATTAATTGGGGAAGTTAAAAAAGCTTCGCCCTCAAAAGGAAGTCTCGGACTAAGCGTAGCAGTTGAAGTCTTGGCCAAGCAGTACGAAAAGGGTGGTGCAGATGCCATTTCTGTATTAACAGAGGAAGATTATTTTTTGGGCAGTGTAGCCGACTTACAAGCAGCCAGAGCCGCAGTTTGTCTGCCGGTATTACGCAAAGATTTTGTGCTGACAGAATACCAGCTTTACGAAAGCCGCTATCTGCACGCTGATGCAGTTCTCTTGATTGCCCGACTGCTTTCTCGCAGTCAATTGCAGGAGTATTTGTGTATCTGCCGGGAATTGGAGCTAGGCGTTTTAGTAGAAGTCCACAACAGTAAAGAAGCAGAACTGGCGTTGCTCGCCGGGGCAAAGATCGTGGGGATCAATAATCGTGATCTGGCGACTTTTAAAATCGATTTAGGGCTGACCATATCATTGGCAGAAATGATCCCGGATGATGTGATTTTGGTCAGCGAAAGTGGTATTCAAACAGCCGCCGAGGTGGCAATGCTAAAAGCAGCAGAGGTGGATGCAATTTTGGTGGGGGAGAGCTTAGTGCGCTCCCATGACGCGGTTGCAAAAATTAGCGAACTTTTAGCGGGGGCAAGAGATGACCAGAATTAAGATTTGCGGTATTGTCAGCGTGGAAGAGGCGCTTTGTTGTGTAATGGCGGGTGCCGATGCGGTGGGGCTTGTCTTTGCCCAAAGTCCGCGCCGGGTAGAGCCGGCATTGGCTCGGCAAATTACTGCCTCGCTGCCGCCGTTTATTGTGCGCGTAGGTATTTTTGTCAATACAGAACGAACACTGGTGGAGCAGATTGCCGCTTTTACAGGCCTGACCGCCCTCCAGTTTCATGGTCAAGAAGGGGCTGATTATTGTGGCAGCTTTTCATTGCCGGTGATCAAAGCAGTTGCGCTTAAGTCTGCGGCCGATTTAGGGGGGTTGGATGATTTTCCCGTCGCGGCAATCCTGCTCGATACTTACGATCCGCTCTTGGCTGGTGGTACCGGACGAACGTTTAACTGGTCAATGGTGGAAAGTGAGCTAAAAAAGCCAGTCGTACTGGCCGGCGGTCTTCATGCAGGAAACGTGCAGAGTGCTATTAAGCAGGTTAAACCCTATGCTGTAGACGTCTCCAGCGGTGTGGAAACAAACGGGAAGAAAGACAAGGAGAAAATCGAGGCATTTATTGCTACTGTGCGGAGGTGTGGGTAATGAAAGATTCGGGGAGATTCGGAATTTTTGGCGGGCGATATGTGCCGGAAACTTTGATTCAGGCTTTGGACGAACTGGAGGGAGCTTATCTTGCAGCCCGGGTTGATGAAGCGTTCCAGCATGCCTATAATGAAGTGTTGCTAAACTATGTGGGACGACCCACTTTGCTTTACCGGGCAGAGAGGCTCTCAGCGAAACTGGGCGGCGCAACAATTCTTCTAAAAAGGGAAGATTTAAATCATACAGGTGCCCATAAAATCAATAACGCCCTTGGTCAGGCACTTCTAGCGAAAAGAATGGGCAAAAAACGGTTGGTAGCTGAAACAGGAGCAGGACAACATGGTGTGGCTGCGGCGACAGCAGCAGCTCTTTTTGGCATGGAATGCGTCGTTTATATGGGTGAACAAGATATGGGCAGACAGGCACTAAATGTGTTTCGTATTCGGATGCTCGGCGCCGAAGTGGTGCCAGTTTGTTCCGGCAGCGCCACACTAAAAGATGCGGCCAATGAAGCCATTCGTGCTTGGGTCACCAACTGTCGTGACACCTTTTACCTGCTTGGTTCTGCGGTAGGTCCCCATCCCTACCCAACGTTAGTGCGAGATCTGCAAAGTGTGATTGGCAAAGAAGCTCGGGCACAGTCGCTGCAATTGCTGGGACGGTTGCCGGATATTTTGATAGCTTGTGTAGGTGGCGGCAGCAACGCCATTGGTTTATTTCACCCTTTTCTTGCAGATGAAACGGTTAGAATGATTGGCGTGGAGCCGGCGGGGAAAGGTTTGGAGACCCAGGAACATGCTGCCACCCTTACCATGGGAACCCCAGGTATTCTCCACGGGACGCTTAGTTATCTCTTGCAAGATGAATACGGTCAAATTTCCCCTGTTCATTCAGTTTCTGCAGGACTGGACTATCCTGGGGTAGGACCGGAACATAGTTATTTGAAGAGTATTGGCCGGGCGGAGTATGCAACCATTACTGACGAAGAAGCTTTAGCTGCCTTTGCTCTTTTGACTCGGACAGAGGGAATTATTCCGGCATTGGAAAGCGCCCACGCAGTAGCTCACGCAGTGAAAATTGCGCCGCAGTACGACAGTGAAACGGTGATTCTGGTAAACTTGTCTGGGCGTGGAGATAAAGATGTGCAGGCAGTAGCAAAATTGAGGGAGGTAGCAGCGGGATGAACAAGCTGGAAAACAGAATGAACGAGTTGAAGAGAGCAGGAAAAAAAGCGCTGATCGCCTTTTTGACTGCAGGTGACCCCAACTTAGCCGTTTCCGCAAAGTTGCTGAATGTTTTAGCAGAAAATGGCGCGGATGTGATTGAGTTGGGGGTGCCGTTTTCAGACCCACTGGCTGATGGGCCGGTGTTACAAGCTTCAGCAGTCCGGGCGCTGGCGGCCGGGATTACTCTAGACGACGTGTTTTTGCTGGCAGTACGCTTTTGTGAGAAGTTTGCAACACCGCTGGTCTTGCTAGCCTACTATAACACTATTTACCGCAGAGGTGTAGAACAGTTTTGTCGAGAAGCGGCAGAGGCAGGGTTTTCAGCAATAGTAGTGCCGGACCTGCCGTATGAAGAAGCCGGTAGGTTGGATCTAGCTACCGCAAGTACCGGTCTGATTAACATTCGTTTTTTGGCGCCTACTACCAGAGAAAGCAGAATGGAGCGTATTTGTAAAAGCTCGGCCGGCTTTATTTATTGCGTCACTGTTACTGGAGTGACGGGGCAGCGCAGCTCGCTAGACCCGGGAATGCAAACTCTCTTGGCTAAGGCAAGAAAATATACTGATCTGCCGCTGGCATTAGGCTTTGGCATTTCCACACCAGAACAAGCTGCAACGGCAGCGGCAGCAGCAGACGCTGTGATCGTGGGCAGCGCCTTAGTTGCGCAAATCGAAAATGTAAAGGATCCGGCTGAAAAGTGTGTTGTAGCCGGAACTTTTATTAGTTCCTTGAAAAGGGCGATAGAGGGTGGTACCCAGGAATTTGCCTGATCCCAGAGGTTTTGGCATGTTAGCGAGAATGACAGTTCGTAGCTGCGAAAACGTGCGAGCGTTGCATCTGAGGAAGGCTACATTGCCCGGAATGCTTCAATGTCGCATTATAGTGACATTTTCTCAGACCGCTTACAGGGTGACAATATCACAGTCCGTTCACAACTCGCCTGAAAAAACATTGACTTTTCGGCTGAATTTGTTACAATTTAATCTGATGTCCAAGCAGGCAAAAATTAATTACCTTTCATTTGTTTGGAGATCAAAATTATAACAAAGGAGGCTTCAGAAAATGAGCGCATTAGGTCGTCACGTTCTGGCAGAATTTTACGGATGTCCCGAGGAAATCCTCAACGATATCCAGAGGATTGAGCGAACTATGGTGGATGCCGCTTTAGAAGCAGGCGCAGAAATCAGGGAAGTGGCATTCCATAAGTTTAGTCCGCAGGGTGTGAGTGGGGTTGTAGTCATCTCGGAATCTCATCTGGCAATTCATACATGGCCGGAATTGGGCTACGCTGCGGTAGATGTCTTTACCTGCGGAGACAAAGTTGATCCATGGATATCCGCAAACTATCTTAAAGAACACTTTGCTGCCGATCGTTTGTCGGCGCAGGAAATAACGCGCGGCATTTTTGATGTGGAAGTCTCCGTTAAAGCAGCTAACTTCTAGCGGCACTATAATTGTGGCTGAGTGCAACTTTGCTTATTGCCTCATTTGAAGGAGTGACATTCATGGAAAGAACATTCCTAATGATTAAACCTGATGGCGTTCAGCGTAATTTAGTGGGTGAAATTATCAGTCGTTTTGAAAAGAAAGGGTTTCAGTTAGTCGGCCTTAAGCTAATCCAAATTTCTCCTGAACTGGCGGCTAAACATTATGGCGAGCATCTAGGAAAGCCGTTCTATGGTGAACTCCTTGAATTTATCACCTCCGGTCCGGTGGTAGCGATGGTTTGGCAGGGTTTAAACGCAGTTGCTGTTGCACGAACCATGATGGGTAAGACAAATCCGGCTGATGCGGCTCCCGGTACCATTCGCGGCGACCTTGCCGTATTTATGGGTAATAATGTTGTTCATGGCTCCGATTCACCAGAGAGTGCCGAAAGAGAAATTAAGCTCTTTTTTTCATCAGCTGAATTGGTGTCATACAGTAAGGCAGATGACTGCTGGCTTTACGGCAAATAGAGAAAAGCGTGTTAGAGAAAGGGTTCAAACATCTGGGGGTAGAGATGACGACGATGAAAAAAGCAGTTTCGCTTTTTCTGCTTGCATTAGTTGTGTTGACAGGCTGTAGTCGCCCTCCGCAATATAAAAACGCCGCTTCCCACTTGGGAGATCCGCGTACAGTTCAGATCATTCCTCCAGAGAGAGCCCCAGTGGCGATCAGCAATGAAGGGGATGTTCAGGCAATTATGGCGATTCTCAATACGGTGGAAGTGCGTCGTCTTTCCGTGGAAGAAGAAATTGATTTAGTTCTCGTTCAAGGCATAACGCTGGATGCCACCGAACTTCGCTTTAGGGATAATCAAGGCTACGTTTATAAAGCTCTTTTGCTCAAAGACGGTTCCGTATTGGTGGTGGCAGGCGTTATCGGCGGCAGCGGAGAGCGGCGTGACGTGTTGCTCTCCGAGCCGGAGCAGCAGGCACTACGAAACGAGCTACAAAAATATATGTGAGCATACCGGAAATAATTTGGTGTGCTCACATTTTTTTCTTCTGTTTATATGAGGTTTTCTATGCATAATGAAGTGCAGCCGATGTACGGCAGCCTAGAAGACAGGGAAAACGCAACTTCGGACAGAGTGAGAAAGTGCTTTTTGGGTTTGAGTAAGTTCAAACTCACGGCGGCGGCACAGCTCTGCGGCTTTCTCAAGATAAGTACGTACATCTTTTGGCGAAGTGAGATTTCTAAGAGTAAGATCTTGATAGATAAATTTGCTTGTGGCTCCGCAGCCAAGGCCGAGAATATGCTGTCGTTCTTCAATCATGACGATATTATAGATACATTCCGTCCCCGGTAGGCAGTAGCCGATATTTTCTAGGTCGCCCAGAATTTCGCGCTGCCGATATAAATAATAAGGGTGATATTTGGGCGAGAGCAAGCCGGTGGCAGTACGGTACATGGTTGCGGCCAGAGTTTTATCAGGGAGAGGGAAGTGCTCACGTTCCTCACTAAAAAGGGAAGCGCGTTTACGGGAAAACATGTGTAGAGTGATATTTGTCGGCGAGAGGGAGAGAACATCCTGAACACTTTTGCTAACCATGGCTTCATTCTCCCCAGGCAGTCCTAAAATTAAATCCATGTTCAGCACTGGGAAGGCAGCCGTTTGTACCTGATTTACCGCCCTGTAAACTTCTGCAACGCTGTGGCAGCGCCCGATTTTTTGCAGAGTTTCGTTATGCATAGATTGCGGATTAACGCTGACGCGCGTTACACCGTGTTTTTTTAAGATTGCAAGCTGCTCATGGGTCAGCGTATCCGGTCTGCCTGCCTCCACCGTAAATTCACGCACCGGCTCCGGGAAGGCTAGGCGGAGGGCAGAGAGAATCCTGTCGAGTTCAGCGGGGCTAAGGGAAGTAGGCGTGCCGCCACCCAGATAAAAACTATCTGGATGCATCTGCAGCTTTCTAGCCAACTGTCCGGTAGTCGCAATTTCGTAAAGCAGTGTATCAAGAAACTGGTCACGCCACATTCCCAACTCTTTTAACGAGTAGGCAGGAAAGGAACAGTAAAGGCAACGGGAAGGGCAGAAGGGAATTCCGACATAGACACTGAATAAATCTGGCTGTGAGCTCTCTGCCACAACAGGTCGAGCCGTGTTGGCTACTTGCCACAACAGTTCAAATTTTTCACTGCTAATCCCGTCTGTTTGCTGCATCCGCTGATATGCTTCTGCATGACTCAATCCTTCGTCAAGCAGTCTATGCAATTGCTTGGACGGACGCACGCCCGCAAGGCGGCCCCAGGGAAGCTCCTCCACAACTAACGCCTCCACAGCTAAGGTATACTAATTTTTTGGTTAAATACACTGTATTAATCTCTTAAAACGCTGCAATCGCGAAGTGCTTGACGTAGCACTATTATATCAGATATGATGCAAGAAAAGGGTATTAATGTATTTTTTCACGTTAAGATTGACGATGTGCTGGTTTGGAGAGCCAATCGACAATTGAGGAGCAGCTAGCATTAAAGTGATTAAAAATGGGAGGTGTGTAGACATGACTGCGTTTGTTCCTAGTAGCCCCTTGAGTCAGGAAGATAGAATCTTAGGTATACTAGCTCACTTTCTCGCACTGTTTACAAGTCTCTTCGGTCCACTAATCATTTGGCTGATTATGAAGGACCAATCAGTCTGGGTTGATCGGCAAGCCAAAGAATCCCTTAACTTTCAAATCAGCATTGCTATCTATCTCTTTATTTCAGGGTTGCTGATGGTCGTTTTGATCGGCTTTGCTTTTGCTTTTGTGGTGGGGATTTTCAATTTCATTTCTATCATTATTGCTTCAGTTAAAGTAAGCAGTGGCCAAGACTATCGCTACCCACTTTGCATTCGGCTGATTAAGTGAGCCTTTTTCAGAACTAACTTAAACATAGAAGGGGATGATTGGAAATGTTAAAAAAACTTTTAGCAACACTAGGTGTAGGCGGTGCAAATATTGATTTTGTGTTAAGAAATGCCAACATCCGCGCCGGTGAAGAGTTGGGTGGTGTTATCCGGGTTACGCCGGGGTCGTTAAACCAGCGAGTGGATGGCATAGTATTTCGCCTCATAGCCCAGTCGCGGCTGGAGGATCGTGCTGTGACCACCGAAATTGAGCGGTGGAAAGTGGCCGAAAATTTTGAGATTGCCGCCGGAGGTCAACCGTTCGAAATTCCCATTAGTTACCGTATCCCGTCAAAGTGCCCTATTTCTACTCCGTTTACCCGCCTCTCCCTGACGACAGCTTTGGACAGTGATGCGCTCATGGACCCCAGTGATGTGGATCGGATCACCGTTTTGCCGGAAGCGCGTGTGCAACTGATTATGGATGCCTTCCGCAAGCATGGTTTCCGTGAGAACAGCAGTGATTCTGGCCGATTTAACGGTCGCTGGCAGGAATTTGAATATGTGCCGGTGGGCGGCAGAGCCCGTCATATTAAAGAACTGGATGTAATTTATGACGTGCGTTCTGATGGAGTAATGCTGCTTGTTGAAGCGGAAAAGCGCTCCCTTTTGCTCGATATTTTAAATCTGGATGAGCTTGCAGAACGGCGGATGAGGATTTTTCTGCCAAACCAGGTGCTATTGGCTGCCGACTCAGTGGGTCTTGCCTTGGAGCGGGAACTTATCTCTTCCCTGTAAGCTGCGAAAAGATGGCGCTCTGCAGGGGCGGCAGCCCCTAGCGGACAAGAAAAACGCATCTTTGGATAAAGCGCGAAGCGTTTTTCTTGTTGGGGAGGAATTTTGTGAAAACCAGTGAAATGTCCGCAGTAATTTTAGCCGGCGGCAAAAGCTCACGCATGGGAAAAAACAAACTGCTTCTGCCGCTAGGCGATAGCACTATCATTGGCACGCTGCTCGCCACGTTGAGCCAACTGTTTGGCGAATGTGTGCTCGTAACAGACCACCCTGACGCTTACCGGGATTGGCCGGTAAAAATTACTGCCGACTTAATTTGTGGTCCGGAGAAGAATTCCCTTACGGGAATCCATGCCGGACTGTCAATTGCCTCTAACCCGTACAGCTTCGTGGTAGCCGGTGACATGCCTTTTGTCGAGCCGGAATTGTTGACTAGGCTTGCGGCATTAAGCGGCAAAGAGGATGTGATTATTCCGCGACAAGGAGAGCATTTTCAGCCACTCTCTGCCATTTACCACAAAAATTGTCTTCCACATATAGAAGAGCTCTTGGCCCGCCAGCATTATAAAATTCTTGATTTTTTTTATGCGGTGCGGGTGCGCCACGTCGACGTAGCGGAGCTATTGCCTGATGGCAGTCAGCGCTGGTCATTTTTTAACGTTAATAGCCCCGATGATTATCGGTTAGCCCAAGAGCTCTTTGCGCAATTTAAGGCTGGGAGGTTAAAAGGTAGCTGATAACAGAACGTTAATGCAGGAGGTTATCATGTTTCCGTTTGTTAAGCTGGCGTTGCTGACATTGACTTCGTTGCTGATCGGCGGTTGCGGACCTGTTAAAGACGGAACGGAACGGGCAGTCAATCAACCAAATGAGATACAGCTGCCCTCCCCGTGGTTTGATGGGCAGGAATCGCTTGAAGCTGTCTTGTCGCGCAGGTTTTCCGGGCGCAACTTTAGCGACAGGGCGCTTCCTTTGCACAAGCTGGCACAGATTCTCTGGGCTTCACAGGGCAGGGCTGTGCATGCGCTCACCGGCGCTACTCGTACGGCACCATCAGCAGGCGCGACTTATCCGCTGGAGGTCTACGTCGTAGCCGGCAATGTGGACGGTTTAGCCGACGGAATTTATCACTATAACCGGGAAAGGCACTCACTGCTGACCGTTGTTGCAGGCGAGTATCGAAATAAACTGGCAGACATCGCTTTAGGGCAAGATTTCATTAGCATGGCTGCGGCAAGCATGATATTAGTAGCAGATTATGAGAGGACAACCGGTCGCTATGGAACGCGCGGACTGCGCTATGTTCATATGGAAAGTGGACATGTCACCCAGAATATTCACTTGCAGGCTGAGGCAATGAATCTGGCAAGTGTGGCTGTCGGCGCTTTTGAAGATGATAGATTAAAAATCATGCTTAAAACAAAGTACGAGCCACTGATGGTCGTGCCGGTAGGTTATCATAAATAACAAAAGCGCAGTTGGGTCGTCGTAGCCTTGCCAGGGTAAATTATTAAAGGCAAATTATTATTTGAAATTAATCCGTATGCACAGTTTTAAAACAAGCACTCCCGGGTCTCAATAAACCATGGATTGCTTGTTTTTTTCTTCTTGCCGTTGCGAGAGGAGGAATAAACATCCGCAGATTTAATGCCAACTAACTTCAGAGCTTACCCCGGACAAAGGTCCGCCAATTTCTCTAAGCTATGGATATTAATAGTTCTTTTATGGTAAGAAATAATACCACTGAGCTGCATCTTTTTAAGCTCCCTTGAGAGAGAAGGCCTCGAGACATTTAGCTGTTCAGCCAAAGATTTTTTCGGAAATTTTAGCGTGATCGTATTGCTGTTTGCTTTTCTTTGCTCCATTGTTAAAAAATAGGCTATTTTAGCGGGAACAGAGTTTAAAGAGAGAATCTCTACCATATTGTTGAGCGCTAAAGTTCTATTAGAGACAGATTCTAAAAATTTAACCATAATCCTATTATCCTTGGCAAAGATTTTTAAGAGCTGCTCTTTACTTATCAGCCAAACGTGACTATTTTCGCGGGCTGAAACAGTAGCGGGATAGCAGTTAATACTGGCAAACATGGAAGCATCGGCAATCAGGTCGTAGGGAAGCCTTCTGCTTACGGTAATTACTTTTCCGGAGGCAAAAATCTTTTGGACATCAATGCTTCCTTTCAGGATAACGCCTAATCTATCAGCAGGCTGGAGAGGTGAAAATATCACCTCACTTTTTTTGTAGCATTTGATGCTGCAGGTAATGTCTTCGAAAAGTTTTTCCGTTTCCTCAACAGTTAAATGGTTAAACAGACAGCATCTATTAAGCAACCGGCATACGTCGTCCATAACACTGCCCCCTCGTAATAAATTTTTAGAGAAAACGATAAAGTGTAACAAGGGATACTTTTTTATTTGCAGATTAATTATATAATACAATTATAAATGAAAATGATTATCATGGTCAAGTGACTGTTCTGAAAATCTGCCCTCTAAATCCCCTTTCCCTCTGGGAGAGGGCTAGGGGATTTAGAGGGCAAGGTGAGGAAGTATTTTCATGCCTCTGATAGTGCCGCGCCGCCGAAGGGGTTTATGGGGTCTACTCATCCTTACAACTTACGAATAGGGAGGTAATGTAATTATGCAGGTAAAAATTTGGAAGGTAAGCGTACTCTGGACGGTTGTGTTGGTTTTATTGGCTGTTATTTACTCGGTAGCTCATGCTGTCGGTTCGCGGCCGATCCGGGTAGTAGTAGAAGGCACCACGCTGAATGTTTCGTCGCAGGTAATCAACGGCCGGCTGATGGTGCCTTACCGTGCCGTTGCAGAGCGGCTAGGCGCTCGTGTCGGTTGGAACGCGGCAGAGAGAAGCGTGACTGTGACTGATGGTGATACGAGCCTGAAACTTACTGTAGGTCAGGCTAACGCTGTCAGCGACGGTCGCAAGATTAGCTTAGATGTTGCACCGGTGTTGTTGAATGGGCGTGTTTTGGTTCCCTTGCGCTTTTTGGGTACCGGCCTTGGTTGGCGCGTAAGTTGGGAAGACGCCACCAGAACTGCCCGGCTGAATTCTATTCCGGATCTTACTGTGAGGGTCGCCGTTCCGGACGGAGTCCCTGCCTTAAGTATTATCAGGTTGCTGAGAGAACGGCCTTCGATGGGCAGAAATGTGAGGATTACCTATGAAGTAGTCCGCTCTCCCGAACTAATGGCGGCAAGGGTTGCCTCTGGAGAAGCCGATATCGCTATTGTCTCCACCAATTTGGCGGCTGTCCTCTACAACAGAAACGTTCCTTATAAGCTTGCAGCGGCTAATGTCTGGGGGGTGCTGCATGTGGTTAGCAGCGAAAACATCCGAAGCTGGCAGGATTTGCGGGGTAAAGAAGTGCACACTTTCGGCAGAGGACTCACACCAGATATAGTGTTCAGGTACCTATTGACGCAAAACGGCTTGAATCCTGACAGGGACGTTACATTAAGGTACCTGGGCAGCGGAACTGAACTGGCGCAGGCGATGATTGCCGGCAGAGTAAAAACTGCTGTTTTACCCGAGCCGGCGGCGACGCAGGTGATAATGAGAAGGCCGGATGTTTCACCTGTGCTCGACCTTCAGCAGGCGTGGGCTACGGCTACCGGACTTGGTTTAAGTTATCCCCAGGCTTCTCTGCTGATTAGCAACGCCGTGTTAAACGGGTATCCGGAATTTGTAGACAGATTTTTAGCTGAAGTTGCGCAAAGCGCTGAGTGGGTTAATAATAATCGAAATACGGCTGGCGTCTGGGCTGAAGAGCTGCAAACAGGTATGACAGCCAGAGTTGTGGAAAATGCGTTGCCCAGAGCAAATATCCGGTTTGTTAGTGCAAAAGAGGCGCGAGTAGCAATCGAGGCATATTTGAGAGTCTTGCGTGACTTTTCGCCGGAGACGGTAGGAGGGCGTTTGCCCAGTGAAGCATTTTATTTCCAAAGATAAGCTTTACACATTGGGAGCCGTTCTGTGCCTCCTGATTTTGTGGGAGATTATTTCCAAGATAGTGGGGGCGGGGATTCTGGTTCCTCGCCCCGCCGAAACATGGCAGGAACTAGTTCAAATCATTCGCTCCGAAAATTTTTGGCCGGCGGTAATCGGTACCACGACGAGAAGCCTAATCGGCTTTGGCCTGACTCTTTTTACGGCAGTGCTCTTTGCGGTGATGGCAGGGCTATGGAAACCACTGTATTATCTGTTAAGTCCGCTGGTGGTCATCACTAAGGCGGCACCGCCCATTTCTATAATTCTCTTGGCGTTGATTTGGCTCGGTACGGAAAAAGCGCCTGTGTTGGTCGGCTTTCTGGTCATTTTCCCGATTATTTACACGAATATTATCGCCGGAGTAGATAATGTGGACCCCAAACTAATTGAGCTGGCTGCCATGTACAGGATACGCAGGCTCAGGAAACTTTCGGAAATATACCTTCCCTCGATTATGCCGTATGTGCTTGCAGCCTGTTCAACAGCATTGGGGCTCAATTTACGTGTGGTAATCATGGCTGAAGTGTTAAGCCAGCCTCCTATCTCTATGGGGACGAGCCTGCAGTCGGCACGGATTTTTCTTAACACCGCAGGTGTTTTTGCCTGGACGGTGGTGGCAATTGCTCTAGCCGCACTGTTTGATTTCAGCGTCTCTTCCTTAAGGAAAAAACTAGAAGTTTGGAGGTAAAAGACAGTGCTGTATGAGGCGTTGCAAGTTAAAAATCTGACAAAAGAGTTTAAGGGAGTCAGAGGTCAAAGCGCTTTAAAGGTGTATGAGAAGTTCAGTCTCAGTATCCCGGAAAATCAGGTAACATGCATCATGGGTCCCTCAGGATGTGGCAAAACTACATTTTTAAATATAGTCAGCGGACTGCTCAGGCCTGATGCCGGAGAGCTTAAGGGCTTTGCCGGCAAGACTGTTTCTTATCTTTTCCAGGAGCCAAGACTGTTGCCCTGGAGAACCGTTTGGCAAAATGTAGACTTTGTAATCAAAGATATTTATCCCAAAAAGCAACGAGCGGAGATAGTCAGCAAATACCTAAAAATGGTAGGGTTGTCTGACTTCAGCCAGTATTGGCCGGGAAAACTCAGTGGTGGAATGAAGCAGAGAGTCAGTATCGCCCGCGCTTTCGTCTTCCCTTCCGACTTGTTGTTAATGGATGAGCCTTTTAAGGGACTCGATCTGCAGCTTAAAATCTCCTTGCTGGATTCTTTCGCCGCATTATGGCAGCAAGACCTGCGCACAGTCATCTTCGTGACGCATGATATGGATGAAGCGCTTTATCTGGGCGATAACATTTACGTTTTGAGCGGATTGCCGGCAAAGATAAACAAGTCGTTGCCGGTTACGATTCCGCGAGGAGAAAGGCGCTACGGCGAAGGCAAACTAAAAGAGCTGAGAGAGGAATTGCTGGCCGGACTTTGCTGCGGGCAGGAGCAGCCTTGCGCGTTGGCTCGGGCAATATCGTAAAATGGAGTATGAGCATGGAATGGAGAAAGAATATGGAAAAGTCACCTTCTATCATCGGCATTGACATTGGCTCGTCTGCGATTAAAATTTCCTTGCTGACGCTTGAAAAAGAACGTCTCTGCCATATCAGCAGAGAGCATCAGGGTAAACCATACGTTGTTTTGGCAGAAGAAATTGATTGTCTGATTGAACGGTATAAGCTGCAGGATTTGCAATATGGCGCGCTGACAGGTGTCGGTGGCATGAAGCTGGCTCAAGAAGCCGGTTTTAAAAATTACCCTGAAGTGCTCGCCCAGTGCGCTGCATTAAAAGAGTATTATCCCCGGGCAGAGACGATCGTTGAGCTGGGGTGTCAGAACAGCAAGTATATTACTTTACAGGCTGACAAGACGGTTAAACATTTTTCTTTTAACACCGATTGTTCTGCCGGTACCGGTTCTTTCCTGGAAGAGCAGGCATTGCGCCTTGGCATTGATTTGTGCAAACTTTCCGGTTTAACAGAACAGGCATCCTTTGTGCCGCGGATAGCAGGACGCTGCAGTGTTTTTGCTAAAACGGATATCGTCCACCTTCAACAAGAAGGCAAAGCGGTGAGCGACATTCTCTTAGGACTCTGCTATGCAGTAATCCGCACATTCAAGGCATCAGTAGTCCGCTCCGGCAAGATAGTGCCGCCGCTCTTGCTGCATGGGGGGATGACGGAAAACAAAGGGATGATCAGGGCGGTCAGAGAGATTTTTTCGCTTGGTATGGAGGAGATTTTGATTCCCGAGGAAAGCAAGCATATGAACAGTACCGGGACGGCTCTGCTGGCCTTGGCAGCCGGGGACAATTTCTCTGTCAAAAAACTGCGAGAGGCTCTGAAACAAAAACAAGAGATTGTTACCGTTGCTGAACATCGTCCCTTGATTATGCCTGCTACAGTTGATTTAGGTGCGCTGCAGCAGACTTTCGCCTATGAAGGCGACTGTTATTTGGGCATTGATGTGGGTTCTACCAGTACGAATCTGGTTTTCATGAGTCCGGCGGGGCAGGTTGTCGATTTGTTGTATTTGCGCACCGCCGGGGATCCGCTTGCGGCAGTGCAACACGGTCTGCAGAAATTTAAAGCCCGTCATCGCGGAAAACGAATTCTGGGAGTCGGTGTGACAGGCTCCGGACGCTACTTGTTACGTGACTTGGTGGGAGGAGATTTGGCGGTAGATGAAATTACCGCCCAGGCGCGTGCCGCCTTCGAGGCCGATCCGCAGGTAGATACGGTATTTGAAATCGGCGGTCAGGACGCCAAGTTTATCCGTCTGGAGAACGGAGCTGTAACCGCTTTTGAAATGAATAAGGTCTGTGCCGCCGGAACCGGTTCATTCCTGGAAGAACAGGCTGGAAAACTAGGCATTTCCGCAGAGGATATCTCATCACTGGCCTTTAGCTCAAGAGCGCCGGTGTCACTTGGCGAACGCTGCACAGTCTATATGGATACCAATATCCGCCATCATTTGGCGCTCGGCACACCTTTGCCTGATATCGTCTCTGGCCTGTGTTATGCCGTGGCGCAAAATTATCTGAATCGTGTTGTCGGCTTTAAACAGATCGGCAGCAGAATTTCTTTGCAGGGAGGCGTGGCTTTTAACAGAGCCGTTTTATCCGCCTTGCAAAATATTACCGGCAGGCAGATAACAGTTTCGCCTTATTTTAGCGTAAGCGGCGCTTGGGGAGCGGCGCTGCTCGTTCGGGAACAGATGCGGGATAAAGGATTGTCCAGCAAGTTTCATGGTTGGCAAAGTGGCTTAGACGGCTGCCGCGTGCATGGTGAAATGCTTTCTAAAGGTGCCGCAGGCAAAACTGAGGAGCAGTTGCCGCCTCTGTTTGCATTGAGAGAAGAGCTGTTTATGAAAGATTATCGGGGCAGTCAGAATCCCGGGGCGCTAACTGTTGGCATCCCGCGGGTATTGTATATGTATAAGCTGTTTCCGATGTTCCAGGCCATGTTTCACCAGCTCGGTTACAATGTGGTTATTTCCGGGCACACCGACGAGCGGATTGTGGCTTTGAGTGAAAGCGTGACATATGAAGAAACGTGCTTCCCTGTGAAGCTGATTACCGGTCATGTGCTCGATTTACTGGAAAAGAATGTGGATTACATTTTTTTGCCGGCTCTTGCCACGATGAAGCATCAGGTTTCCAAGACAAGGCAGGATTATCCGTGTATTTTTATGCAAAGTGCAGCCAAAATTGTTGAAATTTTGCTCGGCAGCCGATTGCGTGAAAAGAAAATTAAATTGCTCAGCCCAGTCTTGTCATTTAAATTTGGCAGGCAGCATATCCTCAAAACATTTTTAAAGATGGGCGCCGAATTGGGTAAAAGTCCGCTGCAGTTATTGCCCGCCATCAAGGCGGGTTTCCTGGCCAAGGATGCTTTTGAACAGGCCGTGGAAAAAGCAGGACGAGACTTTTACCGCAATTTAGCTCCCGATGAAAAGGCTCTGGTGTTAATCACCAGGCCGTACGGTATTATTGACCGCCATCTGAATATGCGTATCCCACAGGAATTGGCCAAAATGGGTATTAAAGTTATCCCCAAAGATGCTTTGCCTATCGCGGATTTTGATGTCTCAGACTTCTGCAGTAACATGTACTGGCCTTTCGGGCAACATATTCTGGCTGCGATCCAGATTACCAAAGAGCGTCCAAATCTTTATCCGGTATTTATGACAAATCACGGTTGCGGGCCTGACACCGCGCTTACTCACTATGTGTCCGAAATTATGGGCGATAAGCCGTATTTGCACCTAGAAGTCGATGAGCACTCCTCACCGGTAGGCATCATTACCAGGCTGGAAGCATTTATCAACAGCTTAAATAACCACCGCCCGCAAGCCGGGAGCGTCAGCCTGCCCAAAGTGACACTATCCTCTGCTGTCAGCGCCGACAAACAACTTTTCCTGCCTGCTCTGGGACCGCATGCGACTGTTCTTGCCGCCATGCTGCGGCGCTTCGGCTACAATGCTAAGCTGCTGGAAGCTCCGTGCGAGGAGACGGTGGAGGCAGGCCGTGCATTTACTACTACCAAAGAATATTTCTCATTGACCGCCTTGTTGGGCAGTGTGGCGAGAACATTAGCTAAAGAAGAAGAATGCCTGGACAAGACTGTGATTTTAATCCCGGCACTGGAAGGCGCCGAGGTTGACGGTCAGTACGGCAGGCTCCTGAAATCTTACCTCAATAAAAACGGCATGACAGAAGTGGAGGTTGCAGCGCCTTTCCTGGAAGATTTGTTCTCTGAAAAAACACCGTTTGGAGCTGACCTGGCTGCAGCATTATTTAGAATAATTTTTGCGGTAGACGTATTGAGCGAAATGCTGCAGGAGGCAAGGGCATCTGCCGACGACCCGGTTCAGGCGAATCGTTTGTTTGCTAAGTACATGCGTCAGCTTCCCGCTGCGCAAGACATTAAGGCAATGGTACGCGCTGCCGCAGCAGATTTCGCGCGACTAGCTATACGGCCGAAAAACAGGCCGGTGATAGCTTTAGTTGGAGAACCGTACTTGCTTTACCGGCCGGAACTGAACGCTAACCTGGTCGAAAGAGCTGAACGGCTAGGGGCCCAAGTCAAGTTGGCGCCGTTAGCAGAGATCGTCTTTCATTATTTGTTTGAGAAGCAGGCGGAAGCAAAAGCTAAGAAGGAACTATTCGGTTATCTTAAATACCGTGCCATTTTAAGCAGGCTGTCGGCTGAAGCGGAGCAAGTGATTCTTGGCGCCGGAACGCTCCTGCAGCTGCGCGCGGAAAAAATAACTTGCTACAGTAGGGAGCATCTCGCCTGTCTGTACGGAGGGTTTGGCACATACCGCATCGGCAAAGCAATGCTTGCCCGTGAAGAAGGCGCGGACGCCATTATTAACGTAGCGTCAGCGTATGAAAATACTGCGCTGTTAACCAATATCTTTTCCGACCGCTTCAAGGAGAGCGGACCATGGCTGAACATCGGAATTGACGGGAGAAAAAATGAGAACGATGAAATCCGTTTACAGACTTTCGTTCATAACCTGCTGCAAGCGAAAAACGTTCATGGCAGAAGCAAAAAAGACAGCTTAACGAGCAATAACGCCGGTTGCGGAGGGTGGAGAGACGATGGAGAGCATCTCGCAGGCTCAAGCTATGGCTTGTGAAATGGCAGTTAGTTGTGATTGCAACAAATGCAAGAGATGCCTCAAAGTCTGCCCGGCTGCAAAACGCGGTAGTTGTTCACTAAGCAGTATCATCCAAAACGGCTGTGTCGGCTGTGGCAAGTGCCTAGCCGCCTGCTCTCGCCGGGCGATTAGCTATCAAGACGACACAGCCTTGTTTCTTGCTGATCTGTGCCGTGGAACGCCTATTTCCCTCTTAGTAGCGCCGGCGGTGCACAGCCAGTTCGTGTCGCCTGCGAATCTGTTTGGATTCCTTAAACATTCAGGCGTTCGCTCAATTTACAATGTCCTCCTTTACGCTGATCTTACTATTTGGGCGTATGTGGAGGTCTTGCGACGGAATCGCGGTGCCGGGTACATCGCCTCGCCCTGTGCGGCTGTTTCCCGCTACATTCAATGCCACCTGCCCGGTTTGCGCCGTCAGCTTATACCTGTTTTTAGCCCGCTGCATTGCGCCGCAATTTACCTGACAAAATACAGGAAAGTGGAGGAAAAACTGGCTTTCCTTTCACCATGCATTGCGAAGCGCGCAGAAATGCGCACAGTGGGCAGTTCTGTCGTTTCCTACAACATAACGTTCGGGCGATTAATGCAGCATTTCAGAGAACATGGGGTAGAACTTGACGCCTATCCGGCTGCTGAGTTTGACGACGTGGCAGGCGGCAACGGCAGAACGCTGGGGTTTTACGGCGGCTTACATGAAAGCTTGCTGCCCCATTTCCCGAGTGGACGTTTCGAGAGAATCAGCGGCTCTGACATGGTCTATAATTATCTTGCCGAATACATGGATACAGCAAGCAGGGCGGGCAGGCTGCCGGATTTGTTGGAAGCTTACAACTGTGGTGCCCCATGTGACGGCGGCCCAGGCACCGGTCCGCCGGCGAAGTTAACCGCCGCTCACCTGAAGGCGGCGGTCGAGCCAGACAGCCCAGAGGCGACGCAAAACCATTTAATCGTCCGGGAAATATTCCGGCGATTTGAACGGGAACTAAATTTGTCAGATTTTATGACTTCCTAATTAGGTTCAGGGAATCCCTTTGTTAAAGCAGGTATTGGAGGTGGCTCAGCTTGTCAGAGGCAATCTATGTCAAAGACCAGGAAACAGTTATCGCGATTTCCTATCCTGAGATGCTTAAATACCATGGGCGCGCATATCTCGCCGGGGTCGCTATGGCGTTTAAGCTGTTGGAATTAGCTTTGTCCATCCTAGCGGGTGAGGAAATTATACCGCGCGATAAAATCAGTATTTTGCTTGCTGTTAACGGACCGGGGATAATCGATGGGATTGAAATGGTCACTAGGGCAAATACCCATGGCAGGCTGACTGTCGACCAGATGATATCATTTGAGCAGGAGGCGCCTGATGCGGCAGACGGAGGTGGAGGCAAATATTACTTTGAAGTGGCAGCTAGTGAAAAGAAGGTCAGCCTAAAACTGAAGCACGGACTAATCCCAGCCGAATTTATCGAACTTTCGTATAAAGTTCATGCAGGTACGATTACAATGGCAGAAACGATTATGTTGCAGAAGCTAAAAGAGGAGATAGCCGCTTTTCTGATGGCTTCTGCCGCAGGCGACTTATTCACGATTGTTGACATCAGCCCTGAGAAAAACTTTCAAGCCAGTCGGTAGGGCAAAGCAAAAAAACACAAGTTAAACACAAAAGCTAAAAAAATCACTTGACAGCGGGAGAGCTTAATTATATACTCTGAATATGAGAATGATTTTCAATGTCATTTGTTTGGAGTGAATAATTATGACTGTTTTATTAGTCGGTGCTGATAAGCTTGGCAACATGCCAAAAGAGCTGGAAGATCATGGTGCCAGTGAAATTATCCACTGGACTGGACGTAAAGAAAAAAACAAGGATATTCCACGACATGTCGATCTGATTCTTGTCGTGCATGACTATGTCAGTCATGCGCTGATGGATAGTGTCAAAGGACAGGCTAAGCGCCGCCGGTTACCTATTATCTTTGCAAAAAGAGGGGTGGCCGAGCTGAAGCAGGCACTTAGAAACGGGAAATAAGGCCTATTGCCATATATGGTATAAACAAGTTGCTTAAAGTATAGTATAAATTTGCTAAGATAGTGCTACCAGCAAAGCCATCTGGCAAGAATTGTACTTATGTGATAGAATGAACACGGATTTATTTACGGCAATTATGGAGGCGCAATGTTTTACCGTAATTTGGCAGACTATTATGATTTAATCTTTCCTCCGGAGCAAAGCAAAACCGCTTTTCTGCACGGGGAATTTTCAGCTGTGGGAGCCAGTCGCGTTCTCGACTTAGCATGCGGTACGGGCACATACGCAATTGAACTGGCTCGTCTCGGTTACGAAGCCTGGGGTACGGATTTGGAGCCGGCTCTGATTGAACAGGCTCAAAAAAAGGCGGCTGATGCCGAGGTAGCGGTCAGGTTCACTGTGGGCGACATGCGGGAAGCAGATGCTCTGGGGCTGATGTTTGACGGCCTTTTTTGCATTGGCAATTCACTCGCGCATTTGCTTGAAGCAAGCGATTTAAAGAAGGCGTTGGCTGCGATGCGCAGCGTGCTGAACTCTCCCGGCAGGGCCGTGTTGCAAATCGTAAATTTTGACAGAATCCTTGCCGCAGGAGATACAAGGCTGCCGTTGATTGAGCGGGAAGGCCTTTGCTTTAAGCGCATTTACCGCCCGCAGGGAGAAGAAAGTCTGCTGTTTGATTCCGAGTTGTCAGTGACCGGGAGGGACAAGGTTGCAGCCCGTTTTGAAAACAGTGTCTTACTGCGGCCGCTCCGGCGCGCCGACCTAGAGGCGTTGCTCTTGGAGGCAGGATTTAAGGTTGTGCGGGTATACGGGGATTATAAGTATGAAGAATATCATGCGACTGATTCCCAGGCAACAATTGCAGTCGCTGAGTGCTGACTAATGTCAATAGATAATCATGCTGCTCAAAAAATGGGAGTGGACTTTCAAAGCAGAACAGAAGATCGCTGTTTGGCGCATGAATTTGAGCAATTTAAGGCTGGGAGGTTTATAATGAAGATTCCTATTGTTTCCGTAGTCGGCAAGTCAGACAGCGGCAAAACTACGCTGATTTGCGGTTTGCTCCCTGAATTGAAGCGGCGCGGCTACCGTGTTGCCACAATTAAGCATGACGTTCACGGCTTTGAGATTGACAAACCGGGTAAAGATACTTGGAAACATAGTCAGGCCGGGGCAGATATTGTGATTATTTCTTCGCCAGCTAAAATTGCTTTGCTGGAAAAGGTAGGCGAGGAGTTGACGCTCGATGAGGTAATAGCCAGGATATCTAATGTAGACATTATCATCTCGGAGGGTTATAAAAGAAATAACAAGCCTAAAATAGAAGTGTTTCGCTCTACAGTTCATGAGGCGCCGCTTTGTACCGGCGAGGACAACTTGATTGCGCTGGCTAGCGATCTCAAGTTGGACTTGGGTGTGCCTGTTTTTCCCTTGGACGACTATGCCGGGTTAGCCGAGCTAATCGAACGCCGCTTTTTATTATAAGGGAGTTGGCGTTTTTGGTAATAGCCAGCTTAAACAGTTTTAAACGAAAACTATCGTTTGGCCCCGGCATTTTGCGGGGCATTTTTTATAGCATAGGAAATTATATCGTTCAGGGAAGCTACGATCCTATGCGTTGGGGTTTGTAAGGGGCGTGCCCCTTACTCTTGCGGGGTGCTCAGAGCCCGCAGGCTCGCCGAAGGGGCGGCAG
>JAGXTN010000166.1 GCA_018333455.1 Dethiobacter sp.
GAACTCAAAGAGGGTAATAGTGTCTTGGTTTGCCATGGGGAATCGCCTCCGAACCTATGTTTGTCTCAATTATACCAAACATTTGTTCGTTTGGGAAGTGCTCCTGAGCAAAATGAATAGTCATTTTTCTTTTAATTCAGATATCACATTAATACTGTTTGAATTATTATAGTTCGAGGTCAAAAATGTTGCATATGGAGATAAATCAATCAATATTGCTTTTCTAGCTCCGCTATTGCACAATTGCGCAGCCACACCAGTCATTCCAGAACCGCAAAAAACATCAATGACCGTTTCGCCTGGATTTGTATAGTGTTCAAGATATGTCATTATGGCTTTTGGTGGAACCTTTGTGTGATAACTATGGATATTGTAAATCAAGTCATGTTTATCTTCGGTTACATCATCAGTATAAGGCTCCCTATGATAATCATCAGTCGCCTCGTCATATGATGTACCATTCTCGAGGATAAACTCTTCAATGAACGGGTTTGGGCATGCAGTATAATACGGCGCGTCGGAAAGCGCAATAATATCCTCATCGGTGCCGATAGGGAAGCCCTCAATGCTACGGACCTTATCAATATCTTCCTTTGTCAGTTTTCTCGGTTCCATCTATTATTCCCCGCTTTCTCTTCTCTTGACGACAATACGCAGCGTCGCAGCGTCCTTGCCCTTGGTATAGTCCGATACGATCTCGCCCAGCTTGGCTTTAAAAGTCATTTCGTCCAGCGGTGGCAACTCATCCAGCTTCTGGATCAGGTCCTCGACGGCGATGACGACCGGCTCGTAGTTTTTTAGAAGTGCTTGTATGCTCTTTACGAAGAAGTCATCCACTCGCTGCGGTAGCGAGCCTCCAGCGACAAATTCGTCGATGACTTTACCCTGAGACGCTGATAGATATTCTTTCTGGCTCAGTACAATCGGGTCAGAAATGGTGTCGAGAAGCATCTTCGTCCACTCGGCAACCAATGCGTCAATGCGGTTTTCAATATTGTCGAGTTGTCCGTATACGTTCTTCGCTTTGTCCTCCAGACTGTATCGGCAGTGTGAGCAAATAGGGCTGGATTTAAGCTCGGAGGTAGACGTCAACGCATAGCAAACCGTCAATCCGGCTAAACTCTGCTCGATTTCTGCAAGTTTAGCGGAGGAGAGGATTTCTATAGAGCGCAGCTTACGCATATTGCTCAAAGCAAGGCTTTCTTGCACCTTACCTCTGCGCTTGGCGTCTTCTATGCCGAGACGCTTTTTCTTGTGCTCTTCGAAGTATATGTCAATGTATTTGTCCTTGATTTTCTCCAGGACAGCGCAAACCTTCTGCGCAGCGACTTCACCGGCAGTACCATCCATAATATCGTCACGAACCTCGCGAAAGGTCGCCTTAGCGTTCTCAATCTCCGATTTCAGTACAGCTCCAAGATCGATAAATTCAATGCTGCCAATGTAGGAGACAACGGCGGCGCAGTCGGTCTTAAAGCTCAGATATTCGGGAATGCGCTGCAACAGCGCGATTTGTTTACCAAGCTTTTCCACATCATCGGAGGACAGGCTGAAGTTGTTCAACTTGGCAGGTGTGTTGAATCGGACTCCGTAATTGCTGAACTCATTCTTGACGGCAACACAGGCGTTTTTCATTAGCTGCACCTGCTGCGTGTTTGCGAGTGGCTCACCCCAGAGCTCAAAACCCTCTGAAAGCTTGCGCTCGGTGAGGACAGCGGCGTTGCAAAGCTCCTGCGCCTTCTTCACCAGATCGACAACAGCTGAGTTGATGTCATTTGGGTTGTCTAGCTTGGCGGGATTGAGATCAAGAATGTCAAACAGCTTCTTGAGCTCCGCCATGGAAATCTGCACGGGCTTCGAGAGATATTTGAACTCGTACAGGTCCATCGGTGATATCTTTATCACATTGTCGAGGTTTGAAGCCGTTATGGTTTCGCCGTTTTTCAACGTGATGACTGCATAGCCCGCATATACCATCGACAGGAAGATGATTGGAGTGAAGTTGTACCAAATTCGGAATTTTTTGTCGATTTGCCAATAGAGTCCCTGCTGCTCGAAAATATCGGAATAGTTTACCACGCCCTGAGGAGGCAGCACCTTCACAATATCAATGAAGTGAGATGCGTATTTGGACCCTTCCGGACGAATTTTTTCGCCGTCGAGAATGCCGAAGCTCTGGAGCATCAGTGTAGACTGCTGCGTTTTTCTACCGCCAAAATGGTCAAATGCAGCTTTCGCACTATCTACCATGTTTTTGCGGGTGATTTTCGTTTTCATCACAGGAAAGTCTGGATAGATACTGTCAAAGTAGTCATCCAGCAGAATAGACGCAGCGAGATCAATAGTATCGTTGAAGGTATAGTCGCGGTTATATCTACCTTTGAGTACTTCAATAAGCTGATGGCGTTCTTTCTTATAAACGACATCAAAGCAGGTGTTCTTGTTCTCACCGAGGTATTTCACCAGTCTCTTGCGGAGCACTGCTGCCTTGGTCAAATAGGCTTCTTTATCCTTACCTTCGCTGATTCCGGCCAAGCTTTGGGCGGCAGCATACTGTGACAGAGTCTCGTGAAATTCATCGCTGGATTTGAAGTAGAAATATACTTCATCATCAGCATCGTTTCTGGATACGTCGTTTTTGCCATATGGCGGCATAACGTGTATGTAAAAGTCACGCTCAGGTTGGGCGGTGCTGCGCTCTCCAGGGAGTCCCATGAAGAGGTAGCCTTCACGGAAGATGCTGTGGCTGTCCCAATTCAGATCATGCTCATAAATCTCAAATCCGGGTACATATTGTTTCTGTTCCCATTCGAGGCAGCTATAGACAACCTGATAGAAATAGCGGTTGAGCTCGCCGTCGGCAAGAAGGGATGCCTTCTGCTTAACCTTCTCATCGTAGTCTACGACTTTATCGACATCAATATAATACTGGCCGTTGCCTTCATTGAAAATGATGAACTGACCAGAAACGGTTTTCATGATTTCGCGCAGCGTCGCCTTAACAGCTCCTAACAAGAAGTCAGCGTCTTGTTCCGGCATCAACAGGTACAGACACAGATCGTCCTTCAGGTTTTCGGCAGTCAAGCCGAAGTGCACATCCAATCCATTTGTGGTCAGACGATGGACGCTGAGTGCATAGATAATCTGTATGCCCATCGGCTTATACGCGGATTTCTGGAAGGAGCGGTTTATGATATCTTCCAACTGCTGGCTGGCGCCGAGGACACGGCTGATGGTGACGTCGCTTCGCAACAGGCCGTTGGATTTTATGGCGGGCCAGTACTCATCAAAGGAGACGACGCCTGGTGCGTCCTCCGGTACGGCGGTGCCGAAAAGGTCTTTTATGGTCAACGAGATGTTCTTCAGAATATGACGATTCTCAATCAGATAGATTCTGTTGAACACATCGATATAGGCAGGGTGAATTGGGAACAGGTCCACGAACTCATCCATTCGGGAGGACATTCCCGCATAAAGATTGCTGAACTTTTCTAAATGTGTTCTGATTAGAGCCTTCTGCTCCGGCGTCTTTTTCAAGATACGCTCGGAAACAACATAGGATGTGGCTTCCTTTGTGATGATGATTTGTGTGAAACGGTCTTTAACATGCATCAGCGTATCGGAAACGAAACTAAAACGAGGGTTGTCAAAAACCTTTTCCTGCACGCCAAAGATCACACGCAGATTTGACTTGGAGCACATCTCGCCCAATGCGCGTAGAAACTCCAAATCGAGCACAATGTCTCTCTCATTCCGGGAGGTCAGATATGACAAAAACTCATCGACGACAATGAGATATCCCTTGTCCGGATACTTTTCAGAGAAGGCCAGCATCATATCTTTTATGAGTTTCTTATTGTCTTTTACGGTTGTAAAGTCAGGCACTTCAAAATCGATACCACGGCTATCGAAGTCTTCTTGAATAAATCCGAAGAGAATTTCTCTCAGGGACATGGTTACGCCGCCGATTTCAATACGTAACACCTCAAACTTGCCTGCAATCTGCTTCATGCTCGTAGCAAACTTTTTATTTTGCAAATACTGTAGATTATCCGCGTCATAGGCCACGGCAGAAATAATCGACATCAGGTGCGATTTACCTGTACCATAGTTGCCGACTACAAGGACACCTTTATTGTCGATGACCTCGTCCATCTGAAGCTGTTCAATAACCGTCGCTTTCAGGCTGTCAGCCATCTTATCGGACATTACATAAGTTCTCACATATTCGCGGGCTTTATTGGCATCGCCAGCGGTCGTGAGCTGGATAACATCCTCAATTGGATTGAAGCTAATTAACTCTGAATACTTCATAATTCTCCTCCTGTTTTTATATGACACAGATGATGTCATATTTGCTTATTTCATACGTCCTGTAGTCCGGGTAACCTTCCTCGCTGTAAATCAGCCTGTCATCCTCAATCCGTCCTGGCCAGATCAGGCTGAATGGTTTTTGTTTATTCGATGCGATGAGCAACATCAATACATCGACTTTATAGTCAGGATTAAACATCACATCAATACCTTGTATAACAACGCCTTCTGGAAGTGTATTAAGAACTTTTTTGAAGCACTTTTCCAATTGCATTGTCCTGCGGCTTGGCTTGAACTTTAACAGTTCTTCCGCGATGAATTTATTCACAGATACAGCATCATCTGCTGCCATATATCCATATATGAGCAGCCGATATAGCTTCTGGCTTGTAGCCAGCTTCTTTCGGTCAATTAGCATTCCCATGGTTTCGCCTCCTGTTTTACTCGCTTATTTGTACCAAAAAACGGACTTATGAATCTTTCGGCTCAGCGATTTCGTCAGGTACGATTTCCATGATGTCGCCAACGTCACAGTTTAAAGCTGTACAGATTTTTAGCAAAATTTCTGTGTTAACATTACCCCCATAGCCAAGCTTGGCAACGGATGTAGCGCTAATGCCGCTCATTTCACGCAGGGTTTTTTTGTTTATTCCTCTATCAATTAATAATTTCCACAATTTGTTGTAGCTGAATCTCATACTATACCTCCATAGTCTTTCTTACTGTTCAGTTACATTGTTGGTTTTCTTTGCCCATGAATAACCATAGAGTTCATTACCGCCCTCATTTAGATGAATTACCGTAGTGGCATCTAAAACTTCTTGAATACGTTTTGTTGGTGCATCCTGTTTATCATACGCAATGAATATTTGTTTTCCGCTCTGTAGATATAACTCCATGATTCTTTCTAATGGCTCATAGCCTATGTGATTGAACATTAGAGAATCATGAATAATTGCTGGTAATGGGGTTAGTTTCAAAATGCTTAAATCAAAAACTATCATACTTTTAAATCCTGTTCCCATACCGCCATCGTCTGGGGTATAAAAACTATACTTTGCACTGCTTTCAAACCTAATTACTGGAGCCATTCTGGTACCGTTATAGATATAATCATTAAATCTAACCATCTGCTCATTTATTTTAGAGGCTATAAGGTTTAATACTTCCATTTCAACATCTGCCAGAGCTTTTTTCGCTTCAACAACATCGGCCACTAATGTTTGCGAGGTTTCGCGAGCCTTATTCTGAGATTTAAGTACGGCAATCTTACGTGTTAAATCGGTATGCTTCTGCAAAAATTTCTGCGGGAGAGTAACCGGAATTCCAAGCTTCCGCTGTTGCGAATGCAAATCCTCGATTTCAGCATCTAAAACACTTATTAAAGCCTGGAGTCTATCAATTTCTTCCTCCATTTCGTCTTCCAAAATGCTGTGTATTTGTTGGTGAAACTTTTCAACAGTAGCAAGTCTCTGAATGTCGATTCCAGGAAAGAACTCAGAAAGTTCGCGGTAATCACTGTCAGTAATTATAAAACTGCTGTTGTTAATTTTTATGGTGTTCTGCTGAGAAATCAACTTACTCCTATTTCGTTTAAGCAGAGTAATCCGGCTCTTAATAGCCAGTACAGCATCTGCGTTATCCATATCTTCCTCGGTCATATTGACATCAATGGTGTCTGTTAATGCTTGAAGCTCTTGTTCTAATCTTTCAATCTCTTTATCATTATCCTTGGCTTGCCGGGCAGTAGGGACATAAATCTGAAGGACATCTTCTTTTTTGGCGTCGTTAAAGGCTTTCTTTTTGTCCTCCTTTTTCTTGCTCTCAAGTTTATACTGCTCAATCTGAGTGTAATAATTGAAAAGTTTCTCTAAGGCCGTAATTGAAGCGGAGGCGCTTTCTTTTGTATCTGCTTGCAGTGGAAGTTTCTCTGAATAATTATCTTTGCCGTAGACACGCATGTATCGTCCAACAATATCTCTGAATGTTATCGACGGGAGATCAATCCTATACATTTCAAATAAGTGCTGACGAAAATCTGCTAATTTAATTGTCTCTATTACATTGTAATTTTCATTGCATTTATTCACTTCAGTAGGCGTAACAATGCTACGAGAGTAGTATTCTTTTTTCTCACCAAAAACAAAAGCGAAATTTACTGTATGTCGTACATCGGCGAATCGAGCTTTTACGTCGGTTCCTGTATAGTAGGTATCGCCGCCGAAACAAAAGTCAACAGCAAGCAGAAATGTCGACTTCCCTATAGAATTATCGGATTGTTTTCCGCCACGTACAGTATTCAGACCGCTGTGAAATGTGATACGGCCGCGTTTGCTACCTTTCGATACAAACTCATCACTCATGATTTCGCACAACATATCTCAACACCTCCGTTTCTTCGTCATAATCAATTTTGTTAAGGGCATATAGACAATCCAATATTTCTATATACTCATTTACTCCGGTAACATTATCTTGAATTCTTTTATATAGTCCCAAAACACTGTATGGAGATTTTCTTAATATTTGTAGAATGATGGGAAATTTTGATACGATGCTTTCTTTATATGAAAACAACTTATTCGGCAATAACATCATACACCTCGCACTTCTGTACAAAATACGAAACGACTATTTCACATGCCATTCTGTCCTCGTTTGTACTGTTTTGCATCCAGTCAACCAGTTTTTCAAATATCGATGGTTGAGATAAATTTTCATTACTCAACTTCAGATAGTTTATTTTCATGCTGTTACAAAACGGTCGAAAGTGTTGCTTACCTTCTTGATCCATCTGTTTAAGCCATTGGTCAACTTTACTATAGTAAGCGGTTACATAGCTTTTCACTTTGATAACCAGTGGATTGTAATCAGCTTTGATTTTTTGTCTAATTGCAACCGGGTTATAGTTCAATGTAACCAGCTCTTCATCGGGAGTAATTAAAATTTTTTCAAGAACGCTTTCAATACCGCGCTCGATATGTTCGGTTGATAGTATTGAGGATTCTGCCGACTCCTGCATTAACTGCTTTTTTATTGCTTTAAGTCTTTCTTTTGATCCAGGCAACTTATTTTGTGACAGCTTAGCGTAACAGGATGGGCATAAAGCTATTAAGTTTTCAAAAGTTACGGGCTTCGACTCATCGATTCTTAAGATCTCATAACACAATTCAGCCTGACCATTTATATCAGACTGCAACGACTGATTACACCAGTCATTTGGGCAAATACAATTTGTTTCAATAACAAGTCTAACGCCATAAGATCCTTTTAATCCATCACCAGTATTGACTCTGGTGATGGATTTCTTTTTATCATCAACAGCCTCAAGCAATATTGACTGAAAGAGTTCTGCCATTTTCTTAGCAACATTAAATGGCGTTATTCCGGGGCAAAAGTCCTGGAAGTTACTGCAGATATTGAACAACGCTCCTTCTTCAAAAGAGTCAATATATGTCTCAAACTTTGTCGTTTCAATATACTGATTTACTTTTTTTGCTAACGACCTGATTTTACGGGTTCCATTGAAGTAACTCTTAAATGTTGAAACTAACTGCTCGCTAAGAGGATTATCGTCTTCTAATTCTTCTGGATATTCGATAATTTCGCAGAATAATTCAAGCGCAAATTTACCGGTAGTCAGGCCTCCGCCGATAATCGGAAAAAGCAAATTTGCAAATTTCTCGAACGTCATCTACATATCCTCCTCACTATTTGTATCCACCTGTATCCGACTGTGACAGCGTGTAATGCTGTCAAAATCAATTTCAAACTAAAATTAGTTATATAAGAACGGCTCGCATCAAGGCACTGATAAAAGCAACCACTACGAGCCACTGTTAAATAGTTTATCACAGAGTTTCGCAATGTTCAATATTAATTTGCGAACGCAAAACAATATCGTTTCTCGCATTCGATATTTTGCGAAGTCTGTGGGTATAAAATCGCCTTGAAGTGCATCTGCTGATCACGGATGGTTCAGCGCAACGAGGCGAACAACTAAATAATGAACAGCTGACTACTGAACAGGCAGCTGCAATCCGAAACGGAGAAATCTGTGATGGACTGCGGTCGGGCTCTTATTGCCTTTTTCAGCTGAGCAGCGCAATTCCTCCGTTTCGAGACAACGACAAACGGAGGAATTTTTATGTCAAACAATGCAAACCAGAACCAATCCAACGAACGCAAAATCTACATCAAGGACCTGCACCAGTGGGTGCCAGTCAGCAAGACCGACTACGACAACTATTACCGCGATATCAATGCCTATCGCCGCAGGCAACAGGAGCACGGCCGCTGCGTCTGCCCAGCAAACAAGCGCTACCTTTGTGATATGGATTGCTGGACCTGCCGTTTTCACAAGGCTGGCGATGAGCTTTCCCTTGATTACACCGTGACCGACGACGACGGCAACGAAAAGAGCTGGCTCGATGACTTGGCGGACGATGCTCCAGGTGCTCAGTCAATCCTAGAGGATCGCGAACTGCTTGACACCCTTATTTGCATGCTGGACAAGCTCGACCCCGACGGACGCCGTATCTGCGAGCTACTGCTTCAGGAAAAGTCCGAACGCGAGATTGCTGCCATCCTGGGCATTTCTCGACAATCCACCATCAACTACAAGAAGAAAAAGGCATTTGACGCTTTACGGGAGCACCTACGCGACTACATCTAATAACTTATCCATTTTTCTCCGGCTGCCCAAATTGGTAGCCGGAGAAAATCTTTTTTTACTAATTTTCGTTCAAACACCATTCTCACCTCCATTGGGTAGTGGAAAGAGCAAAACGACAAGCGCTCCTTCCAAGGAGGTGAATTGAATGCATAACGCACAGACAAGACCACGGAGTTGCGCTGCAGATGACGAACTCGTTGATGTTCTCACTGCGATCAGCGTTGTATCCATGAGGCTGGCAAGAAAACTGACCTTGCTCGCCGGACAAAGCCAATCCAAGGAAGGAGGAAAAGCAAATGAGCAAAATGAGCGACATGGCCATGACCATCGAAGAACTGCGCAGAGCCGCTGCGGCTATTAACGAAGCTGCAAGCTGGCTGTCGGAGCAGTTTAGCAGCAATGAACCAACGTCAGAACCTACAAATGTCGAACCGGTACTTACGCTGGAAGCGGTCAGAGCAGTCCTCGCGAACAAGTCCCGCGCTGGCTTCACCACTCAGATTCGCTCTCTACTCCAGAAGTACGGTGCCGATAAGCTGTCCGGTATTGATCCGGCCAACTACAAGGCCCTGCTTGAAGATGTGGAGGGACTAACCGATGCCACCTAAAGGACACGCACTTCTATCCGCATCCAGCTCCGAACGTTGGCTCCGCTGCCCACCCTCGGCTCGACTCTGTGAAAGCTACGACGATAAGGGCAGCAATTACGCTGCCGAAGGTACTGATGCTCATGAGCTTTGTGAGTACAAGCTCCGCCGGGCACTTGGCTTAGAGGCAAAGGACCCGACAGAAAACCTCACCTGGTTCAACGAGGAAATGGCGGACTGCGCTTCTGGCTACGCAGCCTACATTCTCGAACAGGTAGAAGCAGCCAAGCAGACCTGCGCCGATCCAGTCGTCTTGATAGAACAGCGTGTGGACTTTTCTCGATGGGTGGAGTCCGGCTTCGGAACAGCAGACTGCATCATTATTGCGGACGGCACCTTGCAGATATGCGACTACAAACACGGAATGGGAATTTTTGTTAGTGCCCAAAAGAATCCGCAAATGCAGTGTTATGCCCTCGGTGCTCTGGAACTGTTCGACGGAATCTACGACATTGACCTCGTCAGGATGGTCATATATCAACCCAGAAGAAGTAATATCAGCACCTACGAGCTCTCAAAAGATGAGCTTTACCGCTGGGCAGACGAAGTACTCAAGCCCACTGCAGACCTTGCTTTCGCCGGCGACGGCAACTTCCTCTGCGGTGAATGGTGTGGTTTCTGCAAGGCAAAGCATGACTGCCGCGCCAGAGCCGATGCCAACCTGGAGCTTGCCCGCTATGACTTCAAACTGCCGCCTCTACTCACGGACGAGGAAGTCGAAGAAATCCTTACCCGCGTCGATGACCTTGTCGCATGGGCCACGGACATCAAGGAATACGCCCTGCAGCAGGCCATCAGCGGCAAGGAATGGAACGGTTGGAAGCTGGTCGAAGGCCGCTCCAATCGCAGGTACACCAATGAAACAGAAGTCGCTGATGCAGTCAGCAGCGCAGGCTTTGACCCATATGACCACAAGGTCCTCGGAGTCACTGCCATGCAGAAGCTGCTCGGCAAATCCCGCTTTGACGAACTACTCGCGGCCTACATCGAAAAGCCGCAAGGTAAACCCACGCTTGTGCCCGAGAGCGACAAACGCCCGGTCATGGACACAGCCAAAAATGATTTTATGGAGGAAAACAATTATGAATAACAACACCAACAAAGCCAACAACCCAATGAAGGTTATCACTGGACCCGACACCCGCTGGAGCTATGCAAACGTCTGGGAAGCCAAGAGCATCAACGGCGGCACTCCGAAGTTCTCTGTCTCGCTCATTATCCCTAAGTCCGACACCAAGACCGTCGCTAAGATCAAGGCAGGAATTGAAGCTGCATACCATGATGGTGAATCCAAGCTCAAGGGCAGCGGCAAGTCCGTGCCCCCGATGGCGGCAATCAAGACCCCGCTTAGAGACGGCGACAGCGAGCGTCCAGATGATCCAGCTTACGCCAATGCATACTTCATCAACGCCAATTCCGCTACGGCTCCTGGTATCGTGGACGCTGACCGTAATCCTATTCTGACCCGTTCCGAGGTGTACTCCGGCGTGTATGGCAGAGCCAGCATCAGCTTCTATGCCTTCAACTCCAACGGCAACAAGGGCATCGCATGCGGTCTAAACAACCTACAGAAGGTGCGCGACGGCGAGCCTCTTGGTGGCAAGGTTAGTGCCGAGTCCGATTTCGCAACAGACGATGATGACGACTTTCTCGCCTAAGTCGGATGACCATGAGGGTGGCGGAGTAATCTGCCACCCTTTATTGGTATGTGAAAGGACGGTTGAATTATGAATTGTGAAATATGGAAAGACATCCCCGGCTATGAGGGCGAATATCAGGCAAGTGATCAAGGTCGAATAAAAAGTCTTGAACGTAAAGTTGTAAGTAAAAATTGGTACACAGGAAAACCGTTCTACCGAACTGTACCAGAACGAATTCTAAAACCAGGTCGCTATTGTAAATGCGGTCATGTTTCAGTAATTCTTCGCAGAGGCACTAACGGAAAACCTGTACACCAGCTCGTAATGAAAACCTTTGTTGGTGATCCGCCTGAAGGCATGGAAGTTCTTCATCAAAATGGTGTACCGACGGATAACCGTTTGTTAAATCTTCGCTATGGCACCCGTACAGAAAACATACTTGATGTTTATAGACATGGGAAGCAATGGAGAAAGCTATCCGTTGATGATGTTGGAGCGATTAGATTTGGAATTTGGTGCGGCATACGTGGTTCAGAACTTGCCGCCATGTTTGGTGTGTCACAGTCGATCATCAGCGCTATAAAACATGGGAGGATATTTACATGGCTACCATAAAATCTTTGACTGTGGACTTAGAAACTTTTAGTAGCGTCAATCTCGCCAAGTCAGGTGTATACCGCTATGTGGAGTCACCGGATTTCGAGATTCTGCTTTTCGGCTACAGCTTGGACGATGGCGACGTTCAGGTCGTTGACCTTGCCAGCGGGGAGAGGCTGCCCAGCGAGGTTATCGCCGCGCTAACAGATGAAACGGTGACCAAATGGGCGTTCAACGCAAACTTTGAGCGGATCTGCCTGTCTAGCTTTCTTGGGCTCCCTACCGGCGAATACATCAATCCTTCCTCATGGAAATGTTCGATGGTATGGGCAGCGACGATGGGCCTTCCACTATCTCTGGAAGGCGTCGGCTCAGTGCTGAAGCTGGACAAGCAGAAACTCACTGAGGGTAAGGACCTCATCAAATTCTTCTGTCAGCCTTGTGCTCCAACGAAATCCAACGGACAGCGTACCCGAAATCACCCATACCACGCACCCGACAAATGGTCGGCGTTTAAGAAATATAACGTCCGCGATGTTGAAACTGAAATGTCCATTCAAGAGAAGCTCGCCAAGTTCCCGGTTCAGGATAGTATCTGGGACGAATACCACCTCGACCAGGAGATAAATGACCGAGGCGTTGCGCTGGATATGACACTGGTCCAAGAGTCTATCGCAATGGATGGTCGCTCCCGATCAGAGCTTTCCACCGCGATGAAACACCTGACAGAACTTGAGAATCCAAATTCGGTACAGCAAATGAAGCAGTGGCTTGCCGACAATGGCATGGAGACCGACACACTTGGAAAAAAGGTTGTCGCCGAGTTATTAAAAACGGCACCTCCGGATCTTGCAGATGTCCTCTCACTAAGACAGCAGCTTGCCAAGTCATCGGCTCGGAAGTATCAGGCGATGGAAAATGCGGTCTGTACCGATGGTCGAGCTCGTGGGATGTTTCAATTCTTCGGTGCTAATCGAACTGGGCGCTGGGCAGGTAGGCTCATTCAAATGCAAAACCTCCCTCAGAACCATCTGGAGGACTTGTCCGAAGCGCGCGCCCTTGTGCGCTCCGGTGATTTTGATGCCCTGGAAATGCTCTATGAGGATATACCAGACACGCTGTCGCAGCTTATCCGCACTGCCTTCGTCCCAAGGACCGGAGCTAGGCTAATCGTATCAGACTTCAGCGCCATCGAAGCCAGAGTCATCGCGTGGCTGGCTGGTGAACACTGGCGACAGGATGTGTTTGCCAAGGGTGGCGATATCTACTGTGCCTCTGCCAGTCAAATGTTTAAGGTGCCGGTTGAAAAACATGGCATCAACGGTCACCTACGTCAAAAAGGCAAGATTGCTGAACTCGCCCTCGGTTATGGCGGTTCCATTGGTGCTCTCAAAGCAATGGGCGCTCTTGATATGGGCCTTGATGAGGAAGAACTCCCTCAGCTGGTTGATGCGTGGCGGCAAGCCAATCCGCACATCGTGAAATTCTGGTGGAATGTGGACAAGGCCGCTATGGAGGCGGTTCGGTATAAACGCACCAACTCCACTCATGGGATCACTTTCTCCTGCCAGAGCGGGATGCTTTTCATTTCGCTGCCTTCCGGTAGGCGACTTGCCTATGTGAAGCCGCGAATCGGTGAAAACAAGTTCGGTGGTCAGTGCATCACCTACGAAGGTGTCGGTGCTACGAAGAAATGGGAACGACTGGATTCCTACGGACCAAAGTTCGTGGAAAACATCGTACAAGCAACTGCCCGCGACATCCTCTGCAGTGCCATGCAAACACTCCGGCGCTGCGCCATCGTCATGCATGTCCACGACGAAATCGTCATCGAAGCTGATTCACGGATGTCTTTGAAAGCTGTCTGTGAGCAGATGGGCCGGACTCCGCCTTGGGCAAAGGGTCTGCTTCTCCGAGCCGATGGCTACGAGACAGATTTTTATAAAAAAGATTGAGCCTTTTTCGTTCAAACCCGTTTTTGACCTCCATTGGGTAATAGAGGTGGACAAAAAAGCCCGCCCGAATTGGAGGTCAAAATGAGCATTGATAAATTTAACAGTGAGGGTTACTACGACCCAACCGCCTACGAAGCATTGTCTGCTATCGAAAAAGAAGAACAGGCGCTTCGGGCATTCAGGCCAATTGTCTATATCTGCTCTCCCTTTTCTGGAGATGTAGAAGGAAACGTAAAGGCTGCACAGCGCTACAGCCGTTTCGCCGTAGACAAGGGCTTTATCCCCATTGCGCCGCATTTGCTGTTTCCTCAGTTTTTGAACGACGACATCCCAGCCGAACGCCAGCTTGGACTGTTCTTTGGGAATGCACTGATGAGCAAATGTACAGAGGTCTGGGTGTTCGGCAGCACCATCTCAGCCGGTATGTCGGCCGAAATCAAGAGAGCCAAGTGGAAGAACTACCGCTTACGCTACTTTACTGAAAACTGCGAGGAGGTTTGTGTATGAGCACGATTACTGCAATACCCACAGAATATAAAGGCTATCGGTTTCGCTCAAGATTAGAAGCAAGATGGGCTGTTTTCTTCGATGCATGCAGAGTGAAATGGGAATATGAACCGGAGGGCTTTGCGCTCCCTAATGGTCAGTTTTATCTTCCTGATTTTCTACTTCATGGCTGTGACGGAAGAAGTCCTACAGACCTGTATGTTGAGGTAAAAGGAAAAATGACTGAAGCAGATGCTGAGAAAATACTGCAATTTAGCGGAATCAAAGATATTCAATCCTACGAAATTAAAAATCCAATTCTAGTCGTTGCCGGGATTCCTGATGGAGACTGCATTTCTGACATCGAAGACTTCTGCCAGGAGTGGGGGTATTACGGCTTTCCCGGAATAAAACATGGGCCATATCCATTCAACTTTGAAACTATCGACGGAGATTACTTTGTGGCGCACCCCGGTGTAAACAAAAAAGGTCAATTTGAATTGTTCGGTGACGACAGCAACTATACCTATGACCGGGACGATATTGCAACGCTAAGAGCTTTTAAACTGGCACGACAGGCTCGTTTTGAACACGGCGAACGGCCGAGAATTGGGAGGTGCACATAATGCGTGATTTATCCATTGCCTATGGCAACAGTTGTTTTGCTAAGACATGGCCTAATAAAACCGTCACATGGGATGATTTGTGTAGCAGGCTATCGGTTACTATCAGAACAACGGAATCTGTCGAAGAATACCCAAAACTCAAAAAATCCGACAGAGAAAAGGTCAAAGACAAGGGCGGCTTTGTTGGTGGCCAACTCAAAAATAATCGCCGCAAAATCGAAACCGTCGTCTATCGTTCAATGCTGACGATGGACTTGGATCAAGCTGAAGTTGGTTTTATTGAAAGATTCTGCGCAACATGTAAATTTGCTGCCGCACTCTATACGACACATGGTCACATTCCTGAAAAGCCAAGAGTGAGAATCATCATACCATTTACAAGAGATACGTCCGTTGATGAGTATGCAGCTATTGCAAGGTATTATGCTGCAGAATGGGGCATCGACCAGTTTGACGAATGCTCCTACCGACCGAACCAGTTAATGTACTGGCCGACTACTCCCGCAAATGGCGAGTATATATTCAAGCGCATAGACGGTGCCTGGCTTGATCCAGACGTATATCTTGCTGCACACCCCAATTGGAAAGAGTGCTCGCTACTGCCGACATCTTCTCGGGAAAGTGCTGTCCGAGAAGCTAGCCAGAAACCACAAGATGACCCTCTTGGCAAATCAGGTATCATTGGTGCGTTCTGTCGTTCCTATACCGTGGAGACTGCGATTGACACTTTTCTCTCAGATGTATATGCACCTTCCGTGATGGCTGGTCGTTACGATTACATCCCTGCCGATAGCAGTGCGGGCGTTGTCATTTACGACGACAAATATGCCTACAGCCACCACGCCTCTGATCCAGCTTACGGAAAGCTGCTCAATGCCTTTGACCTTGTACGCATACACAAATTCGGTGATGACGATGAGAAGTCCAGCTTCAAAAACATGTGCGACTTCGCGCTCAAGGATGAGGCTGTTGCTGCACTACTTTTGGAGGAGCGCCGACAGTCCGCTTCCGAAGATTTCATGCCCGGTGAGAATTGGGCTTCCAGGCTAACACGCACAAAAGCCGGTGATGTGGAAAACACTCTCGGCAACCTGCTGCTGATCATGAAAAATGATGAGGCCCTTTCGCAAATCCGATATAACCGGCTCGCCAACCAAATCTATGCCGAGAATCTGCCTTGGGTGCATACTCACCCAGCTTGGCGGGACGCGGATACAGCCCAGCTTGTGGCTTACGTCGACACCAACTATGGAGAGTTCAGCGCCCGAAACTACGAGCTTGCTCTTACCAAAGTGTCAGATGACAGGGCCTATCATCCAGTTCGCGAATACCTGATGGCACTGGAATGGGACGGCATACCTCGTGACGAGACTGTCTTCATCGACTTTCTCGGAGCTGAGGATACTCCCTACGTTAGAGCTGTTACTCGAAAAACTCTCGCCGCTGGCGCTGGCCGTATCCTCGCACCCGGCATCAAGTTTGATACCATCCCAGTTATTATCGGCGGTCAGGGCATCGGCAAGTCCACCATGCTCGCCAAGCTGGGAAAACAATGGTACTCCGACAGCCTTTCCATCTCTGATATGAAAGATAAAACGGCACCAGAAAAACTCCAGGGCAACTGGCTGCTGGAGCTTTCTGAGCTCGCTGGCATCAAGAAAATGGACGTGGAAACCGTGAAGTCCTTTGCCAGCCGAGTTGATGATAAGTATCGCCCTTCTTATGGCAGAGTCGTCGAAAGCCATCCACGCCAGTGCATTATCATCGGTTCCACCAACAGCGAGGGCGGTTTTCTTCGAGACGTGACCGGTAACAGACGCTTCTGGCCTATCAACGTAACCGGTGAAGGCACAAGACGCCCTTGGGATATTACCGAATACGAAGTCGACCAGATATGGGCCGAGGCGGTAGCCAACTTTAATGCTGGTGAGGAACTGTTCCTGAAAGGGGATGTAGCAGAGGCCGCTGCAGATGCACAACGTGACGCGATGGAAACCGACGACCGCGAAGGTTTGGTTGCTGCATTTCTTGACACCTTACTTCCTGAGGATTGGGACACCACGGACATTTACCGTAGACAGGAGTTTTTCCGCGATCCCGACGATCCTACAAGACCGGTGGGTACCGTGCGCAGAACACAGGTCAGCAATATTGAAATCTGGTGCGAGTGCTTTGGTCGGTCGAGGGATTCTATCAAGAAATCTGACTCCTATGAGATCGAGGCCATTCTTCGCAGCATCGGCAATTGGGAAAAGTACTCCGGCAATAAGACCGGCAAGCGCATTATACCCCTTTATGGTGTTCAGCGTGTCTATCTGAGGTCAGAATAATTGCCCAACCTTGCCGATTCGCACTTCGGCACAAACCTTGGGCAAGGCTTGCAGCCCCCGAAATTACTATAAAAGCTCGTTGCCTTGCCGGTATTGCCCATAAACTCCTACTCCTTTTCAATTCATTAAAAATAATAGTACAGCCTGAGCGTATATATGCGCGCGTAGGATTTATAGGAACAATGAGCAAATGGGCAATCATCGGCAATGGGCAAGAAAAATGGAGTGAAAAAAAAATGAAAGAGAAAATCATTGAGCAAAAACTGGTGAAGGCAGTGAAGGACATGGAAGGCATCGCACCGAAGTTCACGAGTCCTGGATTTGACGGGATGCCTGACCGCATCGTGCTTCTACCGGGCGGACATATAGCTTTTGTTGAGGTTAAGGCTCCCGGCGAAAAGCCCAGACCACTTCAGCTGGCAAGGCACAAATTACTACGCGAGCTTGGCTTCAAGGTTTATGTACTTGATGACGAGCAGCAGATTGGAGGGCTTCTTGATGAAATACGAACCACATAACTACCAGATATATGCCACCCGCTACATTGAGGAGCATCCCATCTCTGCTGTTCTACTCGATATGGGTCTTGGCAAGACGAGCATCACACTGACAGCCCTGAACGATCTGTTGTTTGACAGCTTTGAAGCCCACCGCATTCTGGTGATTGCACCACTACGAGTGGCACGGGATACATGGCCTGCTGAAGCAGATAAGTGGGATCATCTCCAGAACCTCATCTGCTCCGTTGCAGTCGGCACCGAAGCAGAGCGTCGTGCAGCGCTTATAAGACCCGCTGACATCTACATCATAAACAGAGAAAATGTCCAGTGGCTCATTGAAGAAAGCAAGCTGCCCTTCAACTTCGATACACTTGTGGTAGACGAGCTATCCTCATTCAAGAATTATCAGGCTAAGCGCTTCCGGGCTCTGATGAAGGTGCGACCAAAGGTCAAGCGTATCATCGGCCTTACAGGTACCCCTTCAGCAAATGGCCTCATGGACCTCTGGGCTGAGTTTAGGCTTTTAGATATGGGTGCTCGCCTCGGACGGTTTATCAGCCACTACCGACTGGATTACTTCCAGCCAGATAAACGTAACGGCCAGGTCATCTTCAGCTACAAGCCTCTGCCCGGAGCGGAACAGCGCATCTATGACAAGATCTCCGACATCACCATATCCATGAAGTCTACCGACCTTTTGAAAATGCCAGAGCTGGTCAGTAGCGAATATACCGTCCGCCTCTCCGATGAAGAACGCAAGCGTTACGACGAGTTGAAGCAGGACCTCGTCTTACAGCTCCCTAATGGAGATATCACCGCTGCAAATGCAGCCGCTCTTACAGGCAAGCTATGCCAGTTAGCAAATGGTGCAATCTATACCAATGATGGCGACACCTTCTCCATCCATGACAGAAAGCTGGATGCACTGGAAGATATCATCGAAGCCGCCGGTGGCAAGCCAATTTTAGTGGCGTACTGGTTCAAGCATGACCTGGCCCGCATCACAGAGCGCCTACAGAAGCTTCATGTCCCATTTTCCAAGTTGGACAGCGCCGATAGTATCCGAAAGTGGAATGCTGGAGAACTACCCTTAGCACTGATCCACCCCGCCTCTGCCGGTCATGGACTAAACCTGCAGAGTGGCGGTTCCTGCATCGTCTGGTTTGGGCTGACCTGGTCACTGGAATTATACCAGCAGACCAACGCCCGCCTATGGCGACAAGGACAAAATTCTGAAACGGTTGTGGTGCAGCACATTGTGGCCAAAGACACCATCGACGAGCGGATTCTAAGGGTGTTATCCAAGAAGGACAGCACCCAAGCCGCCCTAATTGATGCTGTAAAGGCCGACCTGCAAGTCTGAGACAATCAACGACAATCCGTGCCAATCCGAGAGAACTAAAAATTCGGAGGTACAGATTATGGACCCTTATCAAGAATTAGCAAACGCCATTGTTATGCAAGCGGTCAAGGACTACCGGCTGCACGACAATGAGCAGGAGCTTGCCAGAATTGAGCGCTTCTTTCGTTCTGATTGGTTTAGCGTCCTGACGAATGTTAATCCAGAAATACTCATCACCAAACTGAGAAAGGAAAAGGTGCGTTATGAATACTAAGACCTACCTTTCTCAGGCGCGTTATCTGGACATGCGTATCAAGTCAAAACTCCAACAGGTTGATTCACTGAATGATCTGGCAACGACCTGCACGTCGGTTATGACGGGTATGCCGAAAAACCCCAGTGGTTCAACCTCCCGAATGGCTGATGCCATCTGCAAGATCGTTGATCTCCAGAATGATATTAATCATGACATCGACGTGCTAGTTGATCTCAAGAAAGAAATCATGAGTGTCATCAAAGCTGTGGTAAATCCGGAGCACCAGACCTTACTGGAGAAGCGTTATCTCTGCTTCCTCTCTTGGGAGAAGATTGCGGTGGATATAGGCTATGACCTTCGCTACATTCATAAGCTCCACACCCGGGCACTGGATGACTGCAAAATTCCTGCTCCCTGTGAAGTAGACACAAAAAGACACTGAAAGACACACGCCACTCCTGATATCATTATAATCAGGAAGATAGAATCTAAGAGAGCCTTGTGGGAGCAATCCCGCAGGGCTTTTCTTGTGCCCAAGGAGGTGTACCCATGCCATATAAACCCAAGCGTCCCTGCGCCTACCCCGGCTGCGGTCGGCTCGCTGAACGTGAGCAATACTGCGCCGAGCATCAAAAGGTCGTGGACAAACAATACAACCAGTATCAGCGAGACCCTAAGTCCAACAAACGCTACGGAAGAAGCTGGAAACGCATCCGCGATCGATACATCAAATTGCATCCCCTTTGCGAGGAGTGCGAGAAGCAAGGCAACCTGATGCCTGCCGAAGAGGTCCACCACATCCTGCCACTCTCTAAAGGCGGTGGCAACGAACCGGATAATCTCATGGCTCTGTGCAAATCCTGTCACTCCGGTATCACAGCCAAGAGCGGTGACCGGTGGGGGAGGTCAAATCCCTAAAACTATTCAAAACGGACAGCGGCGTGGGGCTTCGTGTGAATAACTATCGGTTCAAAGGGGGGATTAACCATTTTGGTAGCTAGGAGGCAATAATGTATGGCTAAAGACGGAACAAACAGGGGCGGTCGCCGTATACGCGCAGGTGACAAGCCGCAGCCACTTGCGGAGAAAATCGTTGCCGGGAAAACGGCAAAAGTGCTGGACACGCTAGAATTTCGGCCAGAATCGCAGCTTGAAGCGGGCGAGCTTGACAATGCGGCAGATTTGTACGGCGTGGATATGCCCTCTCCGAGCGATTATCTCAGCGCGCGGCAGCGAGACGGCAAGCCGCTCGGCGCAGATGCGCTGTTTATCGAAACCTGGAGCTGGCTTAAAGAGCGCGGGTGCGAGAAATTCGTCAACCCCCGGCTGATTGAAGCCTACGCGCAAGCCTTCACGCGCTACATCCAGTGCGAGGAAGCAATCAGCACCTACGGTCTTTTGGGAAAGCATCCAACCACGGGCGGCGCGATGAGCAGCCCGTTTGTGCAAATGAGCCAGTCTTTTCAAAAGCAGGCGAACCTCATCTGGTATGGGATTTTTGACATTGTGAAGCAGAATTGCACCACAGCGTTTGTCGGCAATCCGCAGGACGACATTATGGAAGCGCTGCTCTCTGGCAGGAAAGGTGGGAGGAACAAATGATACTCGCCAAGCGGTCTGAAATAGTAAAAATTGATAAAATTGTGCCGTATGCTCGAAACGCTAGAACGCACAGCAAAGAGCAAATAGCTCAGATTCGTGCCAGCTTTCGAGAATTCGGTGTGGTCGCGCCGCTGGTTGTTGATGAGAAATACAATCTGCTTGTAGGCCATGGGCGACTTGTTGCGGCGC
>JAGXTN010000042.1 GCA_018333455.1 Dethiobacter sp.
ATTCCCCTCCCTTGGAGGGGTGGTGCGTAGCATCGGGGTGGTCCATACGGGATAGCATCGGCATTTGACCTGACCTGACGTGGCAAGAACCACCCCGCCCTGACGGGCACCCCTCCAAAGGAGGGGAAATTCTCTTGCCCTGCCTTCACCCTAGCCTTATTCCCTCACCCTAGCCCTCTCCCATTATTAGAGGTCGGAGTGCAGATGTCAGACTCGTAGGAATCGGCGAAATAGCCGTTCGCAGACACCAATGGGAGAGGGGATGAGAAGCGCCCAAGAGTTTTTGCTCTGGAAAAGGGCGTTTTTTTGTGTAGGGGCGGGTTTCAAACCCGCCCTTGCCGACTGGGTGTTCAGGAATGAAGTTTCGTCGAAGGTGCGGCAACCGTCGGGCGGGTTTCAAACCCGCCCCTACAATGGATAAGGCGGGCAGCCGTTTTCTTTGTCTGAAATTAGCAGGAACCACCCCGCCCTGACGGGCACGACGTCCCATTCCCCTCCCTTGGAGGGGTGGTGCGTAGCATCGGGGTGGTCCATACGAATGAAGTTTCGTCGAAGGTGCGGCAACCTTCGGGCGGGTTTGAAACCCGCCCCTACAATGGATAAGGCGGGCAGCCGTTTTCTTTGTCTGAAACTAGCGGGATAAATTGAACATGGACAAGTTTTTATTATTTAATAGTTGCATTTTGAAAATTTTTTTGTTGAACCGTCCGAAACGGAAGGAATATTCTCATAACTGTAGAATAGTGAGTAATGGATTGGCGGGAGTTATTATTCAGCCAGAGTAATTATCAGGGAGTGTGAAGAAAATTGGAGATTATTGTCTGTATCAAACAGGTACCAGACACGACAGAAGTGAAAATTGACCCGGTAAAAGGCACTTTGATTCGGGATGGGGTGCCCAGTATTGTCAACCCGTTTGATAAGAATGCGCTGGAAGCAGCTCTGCAGATTCGAGAGCAGAAAGGCGGTAAAGTAACTGTCCTGACGATGGGGCCGCCGCAGGCAGTTGACGCGCTGCGGGAGTGCTTGGCGATGGGTGCTGATGAGGCGGTGCTTTTGAGCGACCGTGCTTTTGCCGGCGCCGACTCTTGGGCTACTTCCTACACACTCGCCAAAGCGATTGAAAAAATAGGCAAACCGGAGCTTATCTTCTGCGGCAAGCAGGCAATTGACGGCGATACCGCCCAAGTAGGTCCAGGGATTGCGGAGCATTTGGGGCTGCCCCAGGCAACGTATGTGCAGAAAATTCGTGAAGTGCAGAGTGAACAGCTTTTGGTGGAGCGGGCGATCGAGGGCGGTTATGAGGTGCTGACTGTGCCGCTACCGGCGATGATCGCTGTGGAAAAGTCGATTAACGAGCCGCGCTTCCCGACAATGATGGGCACGATGAAGGCGCATAAAAAAACGATCCCCACTTGGTCGGCGTCCGACATCGGCGCGGAAGCTGATAAAATAGGCTTAGACGGCTCATGTACGCAGGTGAAGCGTGTTTTCGCGCCTGAACGTAAAGGGCAAGGAGAAATGTTGACTGGTGAAACTGAAAATGAAGTCTGCCTCCTGCTGCTGGAAAAGCTGCAGGGGACAAAGATTGTTTAGGGGGTAGCTGGAGAATGAGCGTGAAAATCATTGCGGAAGATTGCGTGGCGTGCGGCGTCTGTATTGATGCCTGTCCTTTCCCGGGCGCCATCGAAATGCACGATGTGGCTGTCCTCACCGACAAATGCAACGGCTGCGGCGCGTGCGCCGATTCCTGCCCCACCGATGCCATCCTGGTGGAAAAGAAGGAAGATAAGAACGCGGTAAATATTGCCGATTATGCGGGAGTTTGGGTCTTTATCGAGCAGCGCGACGGCTTGATTGCCAATGTGGCGCTGGAGCTGCTCTGCGAAGGGCGCAAGCTGGCAGATAAGTTGGGGACGCATTTAGCCGGAGTGCTACTCGGTGACGGTGTGAGTGAGCTCTCTAAGCATTGCTTTGCTTACGGTGCAGATAAAGTCTATCTGGTGGAGGGCGCAGTCTTTAAAGACTACCGCACCGATTCATACACCGAGGCGATCTGCAATTTGATTCGGCAGCATAAGCCGGAAATTCTACTTTTTGGCGCCACGAACAACGGTCGGGATTTTGCGGCTAGGATTGCCGTTCGGGTTGACACTGGTTTGACTGCAGACTGCACAGAGCTTGCCATTGACCCGGAAAGCAAGCTGCTGTTGCAAACGCGCCCTGCTTTTGGCGGCAATATTATGGCTACTATTTTGTGTCCCAACCGCCGCCCGCAGATGGCTACCGTCCGTCCCAAGGTGATGAAGAAGGTGGAGCCGGACTATAGCCGCAGCGGTGAGCTGATTCGTTATGACAGCCCGGTACGCGAGGAAGACGTCTCCACGAAAATTCTCGAGGTTGTGGAGCATGCCACAAAAACGCTGAACTTGGCGGAAGCCGAGATTATTGTTTCCGGCGGTCGGGGGATTGGTGCTCCGGAAAATTACTACCTCATTGAGCAGTTGGCTGAAGTATTGGGCGGCGCAGCCGGTGCTTCGCGTGCGGCGGTTGATGCCGGCTGGGTTCCTCATTACCGCCAGGTAGGGCAGACCGGCAAGACGGTTGCGCCTAAGCTCTATATCGCCTGCGGGATTAGCGGTGCTATTCAACATTTAGCAGGGATGCAGACAAGCGACGTGATTGTCGCAATTAACAAGGACCCGGAAGCGCCGATCTTTAAAGTGGCCACCTATGGGATAGTGGGTGATTTGCAGAAAGTGCTACCGTTGCTGACGAAGAAGTTTAAGGAATTAAAAGAGGCGCAATAAGCGAGTTTGCAAGAGTTTGCCGGCACGAATTGATGTGCCGGTTTTTTTTGTGGTGCGCTGTAGTGGCGGGCGGGTTTGAAACCCGCCCCTACAATGGTTTTGATGGATGAATTTTTGCCGAAGGTGCGACAACCTGTCGGGCGGGTTTGAAACCTTTTGCCGAAGGTGCGACAACCTGTCGGGCGGGTTTGAAACCTTTTGCCGAAGGTGC
>JAGXTN010000084.1 GCA_018333455.1 Dethiobacter sp.
CTGATTACTGCTCCAGCGCTCTCTGCTTAACGTTTTGCAGTATTGCCTGACAACCACTTTCAGGTGGTCTGTTTTGCTGTGTCCTTTTTGGGGGTAGTGTGTAAAATCACAGTGTTTCAAACTTATCTACCTCTCTCTTTGCCAAGTTTCTTAGAGTGCACGAATCCGCCAGTTAAGCACTTCCTGCAGTTCAATAACAGCCATGCCGTTGACCACAATACCGTTCATATTATCAGGCGGGAAAGAACCGCAGGCAACCGCACCGGAAATAAACTGGTGATCTTCGATCGTATAAGTGGTCCGGCATGCGTCGCAGACAAGCGTTTCGCCGGCTATGGAGAATGTCTGGCCCCGGCAGGGCTCGCACATGCTGCTGCCCATAAACAGGCGTCCTGACGGGGTGATATAAGCCATGAGCGGCACCAAAGTACCCTGGTCGTTCTCCAGTTCAAAATAGACAATACTGAAGCGCTCTAATTCAGCAAGCGGAATTTTAACTTGACCATCCTCAACCAAAGGCTCTACCTCTGTCATGGAAATAAAACGACCGATATATGACCTGGGCGTTGTCACAGGTTCCCCGAAATATACCGTTTCAGCCTGAGTATCGGTTCCCGTAGGTTGAGCATAAACAAAGACAAGAGCAAGGAGGATAACCACAATCCCGGCAATCAACGGCAACTTGCTTTTATCAGGCTGAGTGAACTGCTCTTTTTTCCCAGTCGCTTTCTGCTTAGTCACAAAAAACCCTCCCGAATTCTTTCTAATGGTTTTCTACTATTCATTGTAGTAGATGATTCTATTATACGGCAGCACTTCAGGAAATACAAGCTAAAATTTTGCACAATTTGTGAATTTTTTTCAGAGCAGATAGCCTAGATAATTCCCCTCCCTTGGAGGGGTGCCCGTCAGGGCGGGGTGGTTCATGCACCCCAGAGCAGAGGGGCGAAGCTGTCCCGTATTGGAGCACCCCGGTGCTGCGCACCACCCCTCCAAGGGAGGGGAATTAGGGGGCTATTTTCAGGTCAGACAACCATGCAGCCTACGGCACCAACGGAAGTATGAAAATGCGAAACTCAGCAGTTTAGCAAATCAGGCCTAGGAAAAGGATGGTCAGGGTAGCCATGGAAAAAAGGAGCGTTAAAAACAGATAACCGGGCAATGCTGCTTTTTGTTCATTTCCTGCTAAGAGAGCCATAACCCGCTGCTCCATCTCACGCTTTTTGCCGGTAAAGTTTGCGGCAAATCCGGGACGAAACTGCTGCCGGTCCAAGAGCAGGCGCCATACTTTCAGCAGTGTGGCAGCATACTGCCGCTGACTGCCTAGCACTTCCGCAGTCTCCAGGTCACAAAGCCTCTCCCGCTCCAACATGTACCTGTCCAGCAAGATAGTGCTAAAGGGAGTAAAGATCATCATGTCGCGCAGCAGATGCAGCAACCAGCCCATCAGCATATCTTTCCGGCGGATATGCACCAATTCATGAATCAGAATTCCCGCTAACTCAGCATCAGTAAGCTGCGGCAAAATAGCAGTGTTTATCACCACCGCCGGCCGGTAAAATCCAGCGGCAAAAGCGGCAAATCCCTTTTGACCGGTAAAAAACACCGGCGGCACCGCCAGCTGCCACTCGCGGCAGCAACTCCGGATGATCGACTCCACGCGGTGTCGTTCTTCCTTAGATGGCTCCACGGAAGAAGCCTGCGTCCGCCAAAGATAGAGGCTGCCGGCCAGCGCTTTCAGCAGGCCGATGACCATGAGCAAAACCAAAAGTGGTGCCAAAAAACTAATCGCCATTTTGCCGATGTTGCAAAGGGCGTCAAAGTAAACCAAAAAAAGACCTCCGGGCAGCAACCCGGTCTGGCATCTCTTTTCCAATACTGTGTGATAGAGGGCAAAACCGGCAAAGGGGACAAGAAGCACCATTATATAAAGGCTTTTGCGCTGCTGCGGATGCCTGATATTGAAAAGTTTCAGCGCAAAATAAAGTGCGGGGAAGATAAAAAAATAGCCAAAGAAAACGTAAATAAAAAATGAGTGCAGGTCACTGACTCTCATCAGTACCACCGCCCTTGTGTTCAGCCAGTAATTTCTCCAACTTGGCTATTGTCTCCCGGTCATGGCGGCCAACACGAGAAAGGAAGTGCGACATTGTTGCCTCGGCAAAATCTTCCAGTAAGCTGTCAACCACGTTACCCACTACGTTTACCGTGAATTCATCCCGGCTTAGAGCAGGCTCATAGAAAGAGACATTGCCCTCTTTGCGTTTCCGGAGTATTTTTTTGTCTGAGAGCCGTGCCATAATTGTCATTACGGTGGTATAGGCAATTTCCCGGCGAGAGGAAAGATCCTCAAAAACATCGCGTACGCAGACCTCACAGCCCTTGCGCCAGATTATCTCCATTACTTCGCTCTCCAGGCTGCCGAGCATTTTATTTAATCCGTTTTGCCCCGGCTTAAAATCCATGGATTTCATTGCAGCCACCTCTTTTCCAACTTTGTCTCCATCACCGCAACCTGCGACCACTACATTAAAAGCTAAACATTAACCCTCTCCTCTCCTGCTTGAAGAGGGAGAAGCGTCGCAAGGGTGAGATGGTTTCAGTTAGCCTAACTATACCGCCATTATTTACTACAGTCAATAGTAAAAAAGACGCTTCGCGTTTTTTATCAACTGACGCGTCTTTTTTATCCGCTAGGGGCTGCCGCCCCTTCGGCGAGCCTGCGGGCTCTGAGCACCCCGCAAGAGTAAGGGGCACACCCCTTACAAACCCCAACGCATAGGATCGTAGCTTCCCTGAACGATATAATTTCCTATGCTACAAGAAAAACGCTTAGCGCTTTATTTACGGCTGCCTGGTTTCACAGCAGGGATTCCCGCTTGGCAGAGGGGACAGTCTGCCGGCTGGTGCGATACTACTTCCAAGCGTATGAGCGAGGAGTAAGGTACGCCAAAATCAACGCTGCCGCCGCTGCGATCGACGATGGTTCCCACACCTGCCACATTGCCGCCCATGTTGCCGACCAGCTCCAGCACTTCTTTCACCGAGCCGCCGGTAGTCACCACATCTTCCAAAACGAGTACCCGCTCACCGGGCTGAATCACAAAGCCGCGGCGCAGCGCCATTGTTCCGTCTTTGTCCCGCTCGGCAAATAGTCCGCGGACCCCCAAGGCTCTTGCCGTTTCATAAGCTATTACCACTCCGCCTAACGCTGGGCCGATACATAAATCCACATTGGCTGCTTTAAACGTTTCCGCAAGCGCGCCACACAGTTCCTCAGCATATTGCGGGTACTGAAAGACACGGGCACACTGCAAATAGGCGTTACTGTGGCGTCCAGAAGTAAGCAAAAAATGTCCTTCAAGCAGCACACCCGTTTCTTGAAAGATCTCGAGCACTCTCTTTTCCGTCAGCATCTTACCCCTCCAATTCTAAAAGCAGCCGTTTAGCCATTTCTTGCGGCTGCGCCGCGGCAGTAAGCGGCCGTCCGACCACTAAGTAATCGGCGCCCAGTTGCAGCGCCTCTTTGGGTGTTGCCACGCGGTTTTGATCATCGCCCGCGGCCCAGGCAGGCCTGATGCCCGGCGTAACAATCAAGAAATCATTGCCGCAAGCTGCACGAATCGAGGGAATTTCCCGGGCGGAAGCAACAACCCCGTCCAAACCCGCAACAAGGCAGAGACGAGCCAGCGAGGTAACCTGTTCCTCCAAAGGTCGGGAGATACCTACTTCGCCTCGTAGTTCCTCTGCCGACATGGAAGTAAGCACGGTGACACCAAGCAACAGCGGCACGGCTATGCCTAGTTCCGCGGCTCGTTTTCTTGCTGCCAGAGCCGTCTCAGCCATCATTTTCCTGCCGCCTGTAGCGTGGACGTTGAACATGAAAGCGCCAAGCCCAACGACCGCTTCCGCAGCGCGGGCAGTCGTATTAGGGATATCATGAAACTTTAAATCGAGAAACACTTTGGTGCCGGCGTCCACCAATCTCTTTACCATAGCCGGACCACCATTGTTGTAGAGTTGCAAACCTACTTTAAAGGCGCCAACGTAGTCCCTTAGCGTTGCCACCAAAGCTAGCGCTTCCTGCTCTGTATCCACGTCGAGCGCCACAATTATTTTTTCCCGCACCCAGCTTCAGCTCCATTCTTTTTTTGCCAAACCGACAATTTCTTTAACAGAGGCAAAGCCGTGCTCAGCCAGATAGTCGCTAATTCCTTCCACCGTTTCCGGACAGACGAGCGGATTTGTAAAATTAGCTGCGCCAATTGCCACGGCACTGGCGCCGGCCATGAGAAACTCGAGCGCATCCCGGGCACCGGAAATGCCGCCCATGCCAATCACCGGAATCTCCACCGCTGACGTCACCTGCCAGACCATCCGCAGCGCTACCGGTTTGATGGCAGGGCCGGACAAGCCGCCGGTCAAGTTGGCCAGCACCGGTCGCCGGCGCTCAATGTCTATCGCCATGCCGAGCAGTGTATTGATTAAGGAGAGCGCATCAGCCCCTCCCTCTTCCGCCGCCCGGGCAATAGCGGTGATGTCGGTGACATTGGGGGAAAGCTTAATAATCAGCGGCTTTTTTGTTGCTCCCCGCAATTCACGCACCAAGCCGGCCACCACCGCCGGGTCGGTGCCAAACGCCATGCCCCCGGCTTTCACGTTTGGACAGGAAATATTGATTTCATAGGCTGCTACAGCGGCCAAATCATCAAGCAGCTCGATAACGTCACGATACTGGGCGGCGCTGTGACCCGATACGTTGACGATCACCGGCACGGACGACTGCCACAGTGCGCTAATTTTTTCTCTGGCTGCCACGGCACCGGGATTTTGCAAGCCAATGGCATTTAGCATCCCGCCCGGGGTTTCCGCCAAGCGCGGCGGAGGATTTCCTGCACAAGGCTCCGCCGTAGTTCCCTTGACTACGATAGCGCCTAATCGACGCAAATCAAAAAAAGGAGCATACTCCTCACCGTAACCGAAGCAACCGGAGGCGGGCATCACCGGATTGGCTAAGACAACACCGGCAATTTTAACTGTCAAATCCGGACTTAGCAAAAAAACACCTCCCCAGCAGCAAAGACCGGCCCGTCAACACAGACCCGCCTATACTGTTCCTGTCCCTTAACAGGCACAACGCAGCCGAGACAGGCTCCGACGCCGCAAGCCAACTGCGCCTCCAGCGAGACAAAACAGCTTCTGCCGTAATAATCAGCCAGACGGGCAACTTCCCTGAGCATGGGGGAAGGGCCACAGGCGTAGACAGTGGCATCTAAGCTGGCAAAAGCCGGAGTGGCCAGTTGGGTAACAACGGCGCGGGTGCCTGCGGAACCGTCGTCGGTGGCTTCGCTGTAATTTGCGACCAGCGCTCTGTACTCATCCCTCAGCAGCAGTTCAGCTTGATTGCGCGCCCCGTAAAAAAAGGAAACCTGTTTACCGGCTTGCTTTAAAGCTTGCAACAGACAGTAGAGTGGCGCGGCACCAATGCCACCTGCCACAACCACAGCAGACGGCCGGTCGGTGAGCGGAAAACTGCTACCTAACGGGCCGAGCAGATCCAAGGTTTCGCCTGCTTTTTTTGCTGCCAAAAGCGCTGTGCCGCGGCCTACGGTACGATAGAGCAAAACAAGCCTGTCCTCTGTACAGTGATGAACACTGATCGGACGGCGCAAAAAGGGGTCGCATGTTTCAGAAACACGCACCTGCACAAACTGACCCGCCAGTGCGGCGATTCCACCCGCCAGCGTAAGCCGTTGATACCCCGGCGCCACCAACTCTTGTTTAATTATTTTAAGCTTATGTAATTTTAGCAATTTTTTTTGCCCTCTGACTAGCCGATACGGCTGTTTTTCATGACGATGCGGCCGCCGACCATGGTGAGTGCCGGCACTCCGTAAACAGTCCAACCGTGAAACGGGCTATTCTTTCCCTTAGAAAGAAAAGCGTGACGGTCAATTACCCATTCTGTGGTTGTGTTAATAATTGTCAGGTCAGCGGCGGCGCCCGGCCGCAGCGTTCCGCCTGGCACGCCTAGGATAGCCGCCGGACGCGTGGACATGCTCTCTACCAATTGCATGAGGCTAAGCCTTCCGGTTCGTACCAAGTGGGTGTAAAGCAAGGGGAAAGCGGTCTCTAAGCCCACAATGCCAAAGGGGGCGGAGCTAAAGTCGCCGGTTTTTTCGCTTTCTGTATGGGGCGCATGGTCGGTGGCAACAGCATCAATAGTGCCATCAGCCAGAGCCAAACAGAGGGCGGCAGTATCCTCAGCCGTGCGCAAAGGAGGTTTCATCTTTGCATTTGTATTATAGCCGTCGACCGCTTCTTCAGTCAGCAGCAAATGATGAGGAGTAACTTCGGCAGTGACTGACACGCCGGCCGCTTTGGCGTTGCAAATCATCTCCGCTCCTTCTTGGCAGGAAAGATGCATAATGTGCAGGCGGCAACCAGTTTCCTTGGCCAAGATCAAGTCGCGTGCCAGCATGACGGTTTCCGCGCTCTTTGTAATTCCCGGCAGACCCAGTTTTGCGGCTAACACTCCTTCATGCAACTGACCCTTGCCCGCCAAGGATTCATCTTCACAGTGCTCAAGGAAGGGCACTCCTAAAGCTCGGCAGTACAGCATGGCGTTTCTCGCCAGAAATGCGTCGGCTACACCGCGGGCGTCATCGGTAAAGGCGCGGGCGCCTGCCCGGTGCATCAAAGCAAGCTCCGCCAATTCCCGGCCTGCCGAGCCTTTCGTCAGCGCGCCCACAGGCCAGACGCGCACATGGCCCGCCTTGTCAGCCAATGCAAGCAGTTCGGCAATCTTCCGTGGGTCATCCAAAACAGGGTTTGTATTGGGCAGAGCGGTGATACCGGTAAAACCGCCGGCAGCAGCAGCTCGGCCCCCTGTTTCCACCGTTTCTTTTGCTTCCCCCCCCGGCTCGCGCAAATGAGTATGCAAATCAATCAAGCCCGGAATCACAATTTTATCTGTTGCATCGAGCACTAGGCAGCCCGTTGCCGGTATAGCCGCGGCAATGGCGGCAATCTGGCCATTCTTGACCAGAATGTCAAAGCGGCCGTTGATATTTTGACTGGGGTCTAAAACGGTTCCCCCTCTGATTAACTGTTCCATCCTCTTCCCCCCATCAAAACTAGTCTTCTGCCAGGAGCCGGTGCAAGACAGCCATTCTTGCGGCCACACCATTATTTACCTGTACTTCAATCCGAGAACGCGGCCATGCGTAGGCGGCGGCGGATAGCTCCACCCCCACATTGGCCGGACCAGGATGAAGTAAAATGGCATGGTCCTTCATCAGCGCCAGGCGCTCCTCGCCCATACCGTAAAGCTGAGAGTATTCCGACAGGGAAGAAACGAAGCCGCTTTGCTGTCTTTCCCACTGAATGCGTAGCAAATAGACCACATCGGCTGCGGCTACAGCCTGGTCAATATCGGCAACAATTTCCGCTCCCAGAGCCTTCATCTCGGGCGGCACAAGTGTGGGGGGGCCTGCCATGCGGACGCTGATTCCCATGGTTTGCATAGCAAACAAGTTAGAACGGGCCACCCGGCTGTGGCGGATATCACCCATGAACAATACATTGAGGCCTGCAAAAGAGCCAAATTCCTGAAAAATAGTCAGCAAATCGAGCAATGCCTGAGTAGGGTGCTCGTGCCAGCCGTCACCGGCATTAATCACCGGAATATGCAGATTTTCTGCCAAAAATAACGGCAGACCGGAGGAAGCATGACGGACAACCAAGGCATCTATCGCCATGGCTTGCAAAGTTTTAGCCGTCTCCAACACGCTTTCACCTTTAATTAAGCTGCTCGCGCCGATCTGCAAATCAATCAACTCGGCTCCCAGATTCCTCGCTGCCCGTTCAAATGAAACTTTTGTGCGTGTACTGGCTTCAAAAAAAAGCGGCGCAATCATTTTGCCGCGCAAAAGATCAAGTGGCAATAGCTTGTGATTATTGTTAATGCCACAGTAGTCTTGAGCGAGCGAGAGCAACTCGCCCAGCTCTGTGCTGCTCAAATTTGCTGTGCTTAAAAAGCTTCTGCCCTTCATCCAAGCCTCCATTCCGCGGCGGCGGCGCCCACCATCCGCTTGGCTGCCGCAATGCCCAGCACATATAAGGAAGCGGTAGACAGATAAGTTTGCGCCACCGCGTCAAACAAAATGTTTGCCGACGCAGGAAATTCATCGTCTCCTGTCCAGAGCAGCACTGCCAGCGGCAAGCGAGGAAAGACGGGCAAGACGGCTCCCAGATGACCTAAGTCAATCTGCACGCCGCCCAGAGATTTCGCCGCAGGCAGAAATGAGTGCGGTTGATTAGCAAACGCTTTTGCCAGCGGGATAAGCGCCTCTTTTTGAAAAGGTACAAAATGATGCGGTCCCCCCGGTAAATCGAGGAAGGACAGCCAGCTTGACCTGCAGGGCAAGCCACTGGCACCGGCTAAATACTGTAAAATGAGAATCTGCTCTTCGTGATGCAAATCCGGCCAGGCGGGAAGCTCGATCTTGCCGTCGGGATGAGCTACCCGGCAGAGCTGCCCCATGAATGATATTTCAACTGAATCACCGCCTGGGCATACGCCCCCGGCTAGTTCAGCCATCAACGCCGGATCTTTTTTGCTAAACTCAAGCAAGGACTCCAGATAGGCCTTTTCATACTTCATGTTTTCCTCCGGGTTAGCTAAAGATTTCCTTATTGTTCGCCATATTGGGACAGGATTCCTTTTTTCTTCCCCGGAATTTCTGGAGCACTTAACAAAACCTTCACCTCTCCCTCTGGCAAAAGTTAAGAGTGAGGGAAATGTGCTAAATTAGCGGCATAATAATTTTTCTGCCACTCTTTCCCTTACGGAAAAGAGGATGGAAGAGCACCTCATGATTAACGCGCCAGAGATTGTCCTGATAACGCAAAGCCAGTTTCATGCAATGGGCAGGAAACTGTTCATAGCGCAAAAGCGATGCTAACTGGTAGTAATACTCGCGCCCCTCCCGGGTAAGAACCATGCGCTGCGGGCAGATCATGCCGCCTTTATTTAAATCAGTCAGGATGTTTTGTAGCTCGAAGCTGTAGACGGCAGACGCGCCTTTGTAAAAGTCATAACGGTGCCCCGCCCGCTCAGCGGCCGGACAACTGAGAGTGGCCAGAAAGAAAAAGTTATGGACAGTGCGGGGACGGGAAAATGTAAAAGTGGACAGTAGTTTCAGCAGCAAAATATGCTGCAGTGTATAGCTGAAAGATGAAACAAGCATAATGATCGCCCTTTCCATGAAGCTCCCCTTTAAGTTTGGGCGCAAAGCAGCAAAATTATCCCGCCACAACAGAAATAAAAAAGACGCTTCGCGTTTTCTATCAACTGACGCGTCTTTTTTATCCGCTAGGGGCTGCCGCCCCTTCGGCGAGCCTGCGGGCTCTGAGCACCCCGCAAGAGTAAGGGGCACGCCCCTTACAA
>JAGXTN010000023.1 GCA_018333455.1 Dethiobacter sp.
AGAAATCGTAGTTCCCAACATAGAGTTTAATTTTACCATAGTCTACATCGGCCATGTGAGTGCAAATATTATTCACAAAATGCCGATCGTGCGTCACAACGATCACAATTCCCTGAAAGGAAATTAAGAATTCTTCTAACCACGCAATAGACTTCAGATCTAAATGGTTAGTCGGTTCATCGAGGATAAGGATCCCAGGGTTGCCAAACAGTGCCTGTGCTAAGAGCACCTTAACTTTCTCTGAACTTTGCAGCTCAGACAACACTTTATCGTGAAGCTCCGTCCCTATGCCTAATGCCTGTAACAGGCTAGAAGCTTCTGACTCGGCTTCCCAACCATTGTTTTCACTGAATTCGTGTTCCAACTCGGCCACTTTCATACCATCTTCATCACTAAATTCTTCCTTGCTATAAAGCTCCTCTTTCTCTTTCATGATTTCAAAGAGACGTTGGTTGCCCATGATCACGGTATCTAGCACGAGAGATTGATCGTATTGATAATGATCTTGTTTTAAAACAGACATCCGCATACCTCGCGCAATCACAACTTGACCGCTATCCGGTTCAATTTCGCCAGCAAGTATCTTCAGAAATGTACTTTTCCCAGCTCCATTTGCACCAATAACTCCATAGCAATTGCCAGGAGTAAACTTTAAATTTACACCTTCGAAGAGCTTACGCTCTCCAAATCGTAGGCCTATATCACTCACAGTTATCACAACATTGTCCCGCCTTTATCAATTTTAAGTTCACACATCTCTGCATTGTATCACAAACAAGTTAAGTTTGCACGAAAATATGTAAAGCTACTTATCTATCACTTTCTCTTCTTATGCTCTTGCCCTGCTTTTGCACCTCTGGGGCTTTGGTTACTGGCTTTAGTTCTCCGCTGCTCTGTCGCTGGCTTTGCCCCTTGCGTATCTGATGGTTTGCTGCGATATTGAGTGGAGCCAGTTCTTTCAGCTTTACCTTGACTCCCGCTACTATCTGGCTTACTAAATTGGCTTCTACCTTGTTCTTTTGCTGGTTTTCTCCCTCGAACAGCTTGATGTTTCCAGTGATTTTTATTCGAGTCCTGTCGTTGAGTGCGATGTTGATTCCCTTTGTTACCTTGTTCCTGCGGTTTATTAAACGTTTTTGGATATTTTTCACTAGAAATCGTTGTTTCTCTTTCAATAGACATGCCAATGCCTTGTTCGATGGCATGTAACATTGTGCTATAACTTGAAGTTGCTAACGTTATAGCTAACCCCTTTTCTCCAGCTCTTCCGGTCCTGCCAATTCGGTGAATATAACTCTCTACGTCCTGAGGGATGTCGTAATTGAACACATGGGTAATGCCTTCCACATCTAAACCTCGCGCTGCCACATCTGTTGCCACAAGGATTTGCAGTTTTGCTTCGCGAAAGCGTTTCATAACCTGCTCCCTTTTGGCTTGCGATAAATCACCATGCAGTTCATCAGATGAATACCCGTGCTCAAGTAAGGCTTTATTAAGTGCTTTAGTCCTTCTTTTTGTGCGGCAGAAGATCAGTGCCAAGTATGGCACAAATTCATCGAGTATTTTAAATAACGCAGCTTGTTTTTCTCTATCCGTAGTAGCTACAACCACTTGTCTAATTTCTTCTAGTGTGACTCGTTTGCTCTCTATTTGAATATTCACAGGGGTTTTCATGTAACGCTTAGCTAGGTTACGTATGCTTGGCGGCATTGTTGCTGAAAAGAGCATAGTCTGGCGTTTAGGAGATGTTTGTTTAATTATTTGCTCAACATCTGGTAGAAATCCCATATGTAACAGCTGGTCGGCTTCATCAAGAACTAACATCTTAAGCTCAGCAAGGGCTATGGTACCTCGCCGGATATGATCTAAAATTCGACCAGGGGTTCCAACAACTATATGAATTGAACCCTTCAATTTTCTGATTTGTCGTTCTACATCCTGACCGCCATAAGCAGCTAATACATTTGCATTCACCTTAAAAGCTAATTTTTTTAATTCAGTCGTAATCTGAAGTGCTAATTCTCTGGTGGGAGTAATTATTAGGGCCTGTACATTGTTGTTTTTACCGTTTACTCTCTCTAAAATTGGTAGTAAAAAAGCAAAGGTCTTTCCTGTTCCTGTTTGCGCTTGTACCACAATATCTTTACCCGAGAGTAAAAGAGGAATTGACTGTACTTGCACAGGGGTAGGAACCCTGGCCCCCAGTTCTTTTAAGATTTCGTTTAATTCAGGTCTAACCCCTAATGACAAAAAATCAGTTGACACGTTTCAACTACCTCTTTCTTTTTTAGGTCTAATAATTAGAATGTGAGCTTAAACTTTATTATCTTAAAGAAGTTTTGTCTTATTCATAAACAATTCAAAAGTGGCACCGAGAAAAATAGCGGCTTTCCTGCACATCATCATCCTGTGCAAGAAAATTTCAAAATACTCCATTTTAGAAGAAATTTTGGTGTCAATGCTGAGCAAAAGGGAAACAAGCTTTTCTTCCCTACACACAGATAATCTAGACTCCTCCACAGCATAGTTGACCCTGTCATGGATGTCGAAGGTGGCGAAATCCTGGTTTCGTACTCGGCTACGCCGCACATCGCTTTTGTCCGCCAAGGTCAGTGCGGCCGATATTGAATTGACAGGAGACCCGTTGCCTTCGTCATGATTGCCGATAGCTGCAACAACAAGCGCTATTTCCGCCGGTTCCATTCGCAGTCGTGTCAGAATGTTAAAAGCAATGATGGCCCCTGATTGGGCATGCCTATCCCTGTTGACAATATTCCCGATGTCATGCATAAACCCCGCTATTCTTGCCAACTCTGCTTCCCGTTCACTAAAGCCTAACTCTAGCAAAATATCGGCTGCTGTACGGGCCACCTTGTCCACGTGGTTAAAGGCGTGTTCCGTATACCCCATCAACCCGAGGACAACGTCACTTTTCTGGATATACGTACAGATTTCTTCATTGTTTTTGATATCATGATAAGCAATAAGCTTCATTTTATCCTCCCAGCCAAGGTGTGCATATACAATTCATAATTCAATGTTACTCCAGAGATCTCCTGCTCTCAAAGGTCAGTGCAAGCAAACAACTAACTTGTCTTGAATACCCTTAACAAACGATCAGTTGATCAGCTTATTGCGATTGCAGATAAAGAATGTATAAGATGAATCAGCAACGCCGATTTTCATGAACATTAATCCTTGAAAACCGTGGATTGAGAAAAGAAACCGCAGTGGAGAGACGTTCAGACGGGATTCTCGTTGGTGTTCATCTTTTCATCATCTCGTTTTGTTCTTCCCCCTGAATTCTATCTCATGCGAAAATGTTTTTGGTTGATTTTAGGCTTTTTGCGTTTGAATCATTATTCTATATCTGCCAATAACCCCTCAAAAGCCGCCTCGAACCGGGCATCATCATCTTTTGTCCGTTTGGAGGGACCCTTGGCTCTGCCGCCGCCCCGGCGTATCTTTTGACCGATGTGCCGCTCCAGCAGTAGCTTATCCATATTTGCGTCCGTAAAAATCAATCCGTTCTGACTGACAGCTTTTGCACCTTTGCCGATAACCATGGCGGCCAACCCGAAATCCTGCGTCACCACAATATCCTCACGGGTCAACAAGCCCATCAAGGCGTAGTCCACGCTGTCGGTGTGCTTGTCCACGGTGATAATACGGCTGTAACCATCGTTCAGCTCGTGGGAGGTATCAATCAGCATGGTAACGGGGATATTTCGTTGTTTGGCAAGCCTGACGATAATCTGTTTGACCGGGCAGGCGTCGGCGTCAACTAAGATTTGCATTCAATATATCCTCATAAACACAACACGACTTGAGATGGTCATTCACCAGGCCTACAGCCTGCATAAACGAATAAATGATCGTCGAGCCAGCAAATTTGAATCCCTGCTTCTTTAAGCCTTTGCTTATCTGGTCGGAGATTGGAGTGGTGATGGGCATCTCCTCGAATTTTTCCCAGTGCCCAACAATAGGCGCGTAATCCACATAGCTCCAGATGAACTTATCGAAACTCCCATGCTTTTCTGCAATTTTCAGAAACAACTTGGCGTTGATGATTGCCGCGTTGATTTTCAGGCGGTTTCGGATGATGCCTGCGTTTGCCATGAGTTCTTCGATTTTCGCGTCATCGTAAAGGGCTACCTTCTTAGGGTCAAAACCGTCAAAGGCTTCTCTATATGCTTCTCTCTTTTTCAGCACGGTAATCCATGAGAGCCCCGCCTGCGCGCCTTCCAAAATCAACATTTCAAAGAGCTTGCGGTCGTCATGCACCGGTCGTCCCCACTCGTTGTCGTGATAGTCTATGTAGATGGGAGTGTCGCCAAAGCATCTGATTTTAGCAGTTTCCATTATTCCCAGTCCTCCATGCTCAACTTTTTCTGTAAAACCTTCAAGCGCTTCTGCCGTTCCTTGTAATCCGGCAACACGCCTTCAACGATCGCCCAGAATCGCTCGGAGTGGTTCATCTCGATAATGTGCGCCAGTTCGTGGATGACGACATAATCAACCACATCATTCTCTGCCATAATGAGCCGCCACGAGAAGTTCAGGCTCTTTTTGCCGGAACAACTTCCCCAGCGGGTTTTCGCGCCGTTGATTTTGACGGCGATAGGCATGACTCCCATTTGCTTTGCGAAGGCCAAAACCTTATTAGTCAGGTCGCGTTTGGCAAGCATACGGTAAATCTGGACGCAGGCGTACTTGATTTGCTCCGAGGTCAGGTCGGGCGGCATATAGAACCGTTCATCATCGAAGCCTACCCGACCACCGGTCTTAGCGGCGATTGGATAGGCTTTGCCACAATACAGCGCCAGATCGTTATAGTTCAATATGAACGTCGCGCGCTGTTCTTTTCGTTCGTTTGATTCCGCCAGTTTATCTGTAATCCATTGCTCTTTGGCTACCACAAATTTGTCAATGTCAAATTTCGAGGCTTTCAACGACGCGCGGACTTCCACCTCGCCGTTCCGGACATAGATGGCGAGGGTTTTGCGTTTAGATCGGTTGAGTGTGTAGGTAATCATGCTTTCTTTATCCTGTTCACCATCCAAATATCGGGCTTGCCGATGCCGTTTACATTGGGGAAAACACCAACGATTTTATAGCCAATGTATTGAGTCATCGCCTCAGCACCTTCTCCATTGCTTTGCCCTTTGCCAGTTCATCCACCAGCTTATCTAACCATCGTATCTTCTTTATTAGCGGGTCGCCAATTTCTTCTACACGAACGCCGCAGACTACTCCCTTGATTTTATCGGCATTCGGGTTAATTTGCGGGGCTTCGGCAAAAAAAGTCTCGAAGTTGACCTCTTTCTCTATTTGCAGCTGCAAGCCGCGTTCGTCATAGCCCGTGAGCCAGTAAACGACCGTGTCGACATCTTCTTTTGTGCGACCCTTTTTCTCCACTTTTTGGACGAGCAGCGGATACACTCTGGAAAATGTCATCTTGTATATACGCTCATTCTTCATCGTGATTTTCTCCTCTCGCTTGGGCTGTTCCTCGGAAGACATCCCAGTTCGTACCATTGTTTCATTATCCTGTTACCTCCGAATTCATGGTCATTATATCAAAGTTTAATCTTTAACGGAACCTCCTGCAAGTTCTCCTCCTCCTGCATAAACATTCTCATTATGCATAATAGAAATTCACGCGAAGGTTTCTCTTCAATATTATCCGGCATTATCCATGATATCAGAAAACTGTTCTTCGGAATTTGGAATAACAGCCATGCCAAGAAGCTAAGTGTTATTTAGCGTCTTGTCCCCTCAAGCGGTATAATGTAACAAAAACTACGGAAGCTTTTTACCGAGATATCATGCTCAATTCTTTGAAATACTCTAAAAAAAAAAGATATACACCTCAAAATAAAATTGTCAGCAAAAATTCGCTTGCAATTAGCTTAAATCCTCCTTGCCTGCCTAGTGCTATCTTATTAAAATTAAATTAGCACTCGAAGACAGAGAGTGCTAATTTAAAAACAAGAAAGGACGTGTTGTCAAATGGTAAACTTGATTCCGCGTGACCCCCTAAACATCTCTACTTTCCGGCGTCAAATGGATGACATGTTCGACCACTTTTTCCCATTTAGCAGCATTACCGTGTTAAAAAATGAAACGGGACTTCAGGTTGACGTGGTAGATGAGGGCGGGGCTTATCTGGTCAGGGCCAATGTGCCGGGCTTAACCGCTAAAGACTTGGACGTACGTGTGAGTGAAGAAGGCGTCACCTTAAAAGGGGCCTTCAGTGAGGAGAAAGAGGATAAAAAACATAACTACTTGGTACGGGAGCGCAGGAGCGGATCTTTTACGAGAACTATTCCTCTTCCCAACAGCGACCCAGATAAGGCCAACGCTAAATTTAAGGATGGCGTGCTGGAAGTAGTAGTTCCGAAGCTGGAAATGGACAGGCGCCAAGGCCGCCAGTTGTTACTAGAGGATTAATACTGAGCCAAGAAAAAACCTTCGCGCTTTATCCAAAGATGCGTTTTTCTTGTCCACTAGGGGCTGCCGCCCCTTCGGCGAGCCTGCGGGCTCTGAGCACCCCGCAAGAGTAAGGGGCACGCCCCTTACAAACCCCAACGCATAGGATCGTAGCTTCCCTGAACGATATAATTTCCTATGCT
>JAGXTN010000069.1 GCA_018333455.1 Dethiobacter sp.
CGAAATTTAGCGGTTGCCTCCTTGCCGCGCCGGCGCCCTTTGTCATTACATCGTAGAGTTCGCGGTCTTTTTGACCGAGCAGTTCATCAAATACCGTCGCGTGTATGTTCAGTCCGAATTTTGTCGATACCTCGCTCGACAAGGCTTGGTAGTAGCTGCGCGTCGGGTGATAGATGATGCGCTTCGTGGAATCGAGCAGCTTCACTCGCCGCTGCAGCGCTTGAGGTGCGAGCCGGCACATATCCCGCGCCACATCAAAGACGATGGCGCTTTGTTTGCGGTCGTTTGCGCAGCCATAGACCTCGGCGGCTTCTTCGCCGTCCGCGCAAAGCATATATAGCGCGACAGCGGCGGCGAGTTCGCTCTTGCCGCTTTTTTTGCTACAGGTTATGAAGGCGGTCGTAAACTGGCGGTTCCCGTCTGGCTTAATGACGCCGAAGATATCCCGAATAATCTGTTCCTGCCACGGTAGCAGCACAAACTGTTTCCCTGACCATTCGCCCTTCGTGTGACAAAGCAGTTTGATGAAGCCTACCGCATGGTCAGCACGTTCTTTGTCATACCGCGACGTCGGCAGCATAAAACGGGTAGGGACAAATCTTTTAGCCATACTGCCGCCTCCGTTCCCAAAACGGGCAAAAGAAAAGAGCCTCCGAGGAAGCCCCTTGCCTTTGCCCACTTATAATTTATTCATCCGTTTCACCCGTCAGGATAAAGCGGCTGTACTCAGCCTTGCATTCATCAAGGTACAACACAAGTTCATAGAAGCCGCGCAAGAATGCCTCGTGCTGGACGCGCGGCAGGTCAAACATATTTGTGACGCCACTTGCCCTGATAACGAGGATTTGCTCTTTGATCTTCTCAGTCATCGGCTGTTTGCTCCTTTTTTGTCCGATAGTTTTATTACCAAGTCCTCATTATGTTCAGCTTCAATCATTACTCCGCATATCCACTCGCACTACATAATCCTCACCATAGACAACCCCTAGGGTTGAGCCACAGGTCCAGATACAAAATATGGTTCCAGCGTCGTCGACAAAATCGACGAACCCCCTTTCGCCTGGCTTCAGCTTAGAGTATGGGTCGTTCATCCTGACAAGTTCCACCCGAGTGCCTTGAGGATACTCTTTGCGCAGGCGCTCCACCGTCTCCTTAGAGGGGAACTTAGGCATCGGAGTCCACCTCCGTTTTAGACCGGGCGCCGCTCTTAAAAGCTGAGCTTCCGGAGAGATTTTTCAATAAAATTTTCCGCGCGTCCACATACTCCCGGCCCACAAATCCAAGTCGGAGGAGGAACACCCGAAAGGCGTACTTTTCATTCTCCGCTGGCTTCTCCCTGCCGGTGACGCGCTTCTGGATTTTCGCCGCTGCATACAGTGCACCGATAAAGCGGGAGTAGGCGGCGACTGTTGCGCCGTCTATGCCAAACTTAAACCAGGGAAACCTGAGTGTCGTTTCCGTGCGCTCGATAGGGAGTGCTTCCGCGCCGATAGCTTTTTTGATCAGCGCCGCCTTGCTTGCAATTAGTCGCTCGAGGTTCTCTAGCGCCGCATCGGTAAAACCCGCAAGCGGCATCTCGATAGTCAGCGTGTCGCAGTGGTCGTCGGGGTCGACTTCCTCTCCCTTAGCAATTTGCGGTTCGTCAAAGGCAGAAATATCATCACCGCCGTACTGCCCGCGATTTGAGTAATCGGGGACGTTTGCGTCTTCAAGTTTCATGCGGCGCATTTCGCTTTCTGCCCAAAGCTCGTTTAGCTCTTCAATGGAGGGCTTTGCAACCATCCCGCCAAGCGCGCTCTCGTAGGTATCAGGGTTATCATATTCGCGCTCTTTTGCTTCAAAGCCGTGGAGAGCATGTAGGCCTGCCTCAAGGTCAAGGTTATCTGGACCTGTAACCACGCCGTTCTTGTCAATGTGGTAGCCGCCTACCTCGTAGCTAAATGTCGGTGCTCCGAGGTATTTGGTCGGGGCGTTTAGTTCCTGACTGATTGCGCCAATAAGTGACTTGCGCTGTCCCCCTGTTACGTTGTAAGTGATTTTCATTTTTTCTGCCTCCGTTTTCAAAAATTCCGAAGGCTTTCAGCGGCCTTCCGGTGATTACATATATCACTCAGGAGGGCTACAATAGCAAGACATATATGTGCTAAATGTTTATTCATCTTGAATCCTCCATTTTAAAAGAAAAAACGCCCGTTACCGGACGCCAGTTTCGACGGACAACCATGTTCATGCACCGTTCATAAACCATCATCTTTACATTTTGTGAAGGTTCCGGCACATTCTCGTTTAATCTGGCAAATTCTCCAAACATAAGTTGAGCGGCATAATTGTATGCCATAGCGCCTTCTCGCTCTGTTAGGAAAACGCCAAGATGTATTGCTTTATCGTTATACTTAATTCTCGTCTCCCAAACGTTCTTTCCCTTACGTCGCAAAACGCCTTTGTACTTTGATGTACACAATACGTTAGGTTTGCCTCGATTGAACGCGTTTGTCTGAGTGGTCGCTATGCGAAGGTTGGCACGACGATTGTCTAAACCGTTACCGTTTATGTGGTCTGTTTCCAGATCATCATCAACCTCAAGAATTTGGCGATGCATCGAGATCGTGTGTCGTGGTTTTCCACGCTGTCGGGGCAAGCTGCGAATAGCATATCCCCCGGACTGATAATTGTTGGGCCCAGTTAAATTCGCTTAAAATCTCAAAATCCTCATCGTCCACTATCACGCATTTTCCCCGCGTCAGTTGGATGGTTTTAATATTGAGCGCACCTCCTCGAATGTCAGTCTCTTTCCTTTGCGCTCGAATGTAATTGCCTGATCAGGAAAACTTTCGTGAAATCGTTTGATACTGGCGCTTGCGTATTTCGTGTCAATTTCCATTGCGTAGCAGATACGATTGGATTGCTCGCAAGCCATCCCGGTTGAAAAACTCCCTGAAAACAGATCGAGCACGATGTTGTTTGCAGTGCTGCTGTTTTTGATTGGATACGCTAGCAGCGGAACAGGCTTCATTGTACAATGGATATCATTCTTGGCAGACTTGTCAAAATTCCAAATTGTAGTCTGTTTCCTATCGGAGTACCACTTGTGTTTGCCCTTTACTTTCCATCCAAAGAGGCAGGGTTCATGGCGCCATTGGTACGGTGAACGGCCGAGCACCAGGCTCGGCTTGACCCAAACGCACGTACCGGACAATTTGAATCCAGCCTCGCGGAACGCCCGTCGGAAGATTTCCCCCTCGGTATCTGCGTGAAATACATAAGCGCTGCCCTCGTTGTCAAGCGCTGCCTCGGCAGTTGTAAACGCAGCAAGCAGAAATTGATATAATGCTTCACCTCGCAGGTCATCGTTAGCGATTTTCCCCGCCTTGCCTTCGTATGAAACCCCATATGGCGGATCGGTTAGCAGTAGGTTCGCCCTCTTACCATCCATCAACCGAGAAACGTCTTCTGCCTTCGTTGCGTCTCCTATGAGTATCCGATGCTGTCCGAGCGTCCAAAGATCCCCTGTTAAAGCAAACGGCGGCTCGCTTATCGCCTTGTCCACGTCAAATTCATCGTCTTTGACATCCTCCATGCCGCCCATCAGCTTACTCATTTCCGCATCGTTAAAGCCAAGGAGTGTGATATCAAAGTCCGAACCCCGCAAGTCAGCAAGTTCCACAGAAAGCATCTCAGCATCCCAGCCTGCGTTTAGCGCAAGGCGGTTGTCGGCAATGATGTAAGCACGTTTCTGAGCTTCGGTCAGATGCTCGACCACAATACAGTTTAGTTCGGTTAACCCTTCCGCACGCGCCGCAACAAG
>JAGXTN010000116.1 GCA_018333455.1 Dethiobacter sp.
CTCCTTGATTAGCACTGCTTCTTCCACCGCGTAATTATCAGCATCATTAATACCGAAAGAAAATCTGCTGCTATCAACGTTCTTCCCTGTTTGATCAATTTTCACATCCGCTTCCGAGGTATCGGGGACTCTCTTTATGCACACAAACATTTTCATACTGACTGCACCTCCAAAAACTGACAATATGATTAGCTCCCTGTAGCAGGAAGGACTACCCGGCGGCTTCATTTAGAATTTCCAGGATGTCAACTACCTTCATCTCCTCTTCGAGACCTTTTGCCTTCAGCGCATCATCCAAAGTCAAAATGCAGAAAGGGCAGGCAACTGCTAACACGTCTGCACCCAACGCCCGGGCATCCTTAATTCTGTTTTCCGCCAAGCGTTCCTTAAGCGATTCGGTTTCCACCCACTTTTTCCCGCCGCCGCCTTCACAACAAAGGCTTCTTTCCCTTTTACGCGCGAATTCCAAAATTTCCATACCGGGAACCTGCTTTAAAATAAAGCGCGGCTCCTCAAAGACACTATTTTTCTTGCCCAAGTAGCAAGGGTCGTGAAAGACAACCTTTCTGCTAACCTCTTTTGTCAACTCCAGTTTACCCTCTGCCAGCAACTTGCATAAAAGATGAGTATAATGAACACTTTCCATTTTCAACAGAGGGTGCTGGTTTTTGAAGGTTGAATAACAATGCGGAGATATAGTTACTATCCTGTTGACTGCAAAGCTGTTTAGCAGCTCGGTGTTATCTTCCACCATCATCTCGAATAAACCAGCTTCTCCTAAACTGTACACCTCACTTGAACAGCACATTTCACCATCTCCGACCAAACCGTAGTCAACCTCTGCCTTGTTTAAAACTTTAACCAAGTTCCGGGCTATATCCTGAAGTTTTGGGTCGTAGGCGACCGTGCAGCAAATAAAAATAAGATTTTCAACCTTTTCTCCCGGTTTGGCAATCTTAACCTCAAGTCCCTCGGCCCAGTCTAAGCGAGTAGCCCTCGGCTTCTTCCAAGGGTTTCCTTCCTGGAACACGCTTTCCAGGGCATCGCGAACAGTAGGTTGAACCATGCCGCTTTCC
>JAGXTN010000083.1 GCA_018333455.1 Dethiobacter sp.
CAAAGCGCGTTACCTAAGACAGGTGAAAAAAAGTAAAAATAGCTTTTTGTCATGGATGTGAAAAGATTCAATTCCCATAGGGTGTCCTCAGCGACTTCATTCTTCTGGGCAATCAAAAATTTTGCGCAGGTTAATTAAAAGGCTCAACTGGTGGCGTTCTACCAACAGTTGAGCCCTCTTTCGCGCAAAACTTCCGATTGTCCCCTTAAAGAACCGTCGCTGTGCTTTAATAAAGACTCACTTACTTACTCTTCGCGAGGTGGCGTAACAATGATTGTACCCGATTCTACCGCAGTAGGTGCGGTAATTGCAACCACGTAGGCGGCACCGCCTGTTGGATTCGTTGGCCAAGTTACAAGATACGGCTCCCAGCCGCCGCCTGTAGAATTCCATGTTGAATCTTCAGGGGCTGATCCGGCAAGATACATTGCAGCTGCTGATTCAAGAGTGCGGACATTAGCATTATGAGCATTAATCTGAGCTCTTGCCTGCACGTTGTTATAAATCGGAACCGCAATCGCCACCAAAATACCAATAATAACTACAACCACCATCAGTTCAACCAGCGTGAAGCCGTGTGATACCGGCTTTTTTGCATTGTTTGCATTATCTAAAAACCCCGTAACCACGGGCTTTTAAGCAATTTGGACAAGCCATAATATGGTGATATCTACGGTTGTCGTAGCTATCAAAATGTAATAATGCGGCTCTGATAGCTACCATGACGATAGTATAAACCTATCAGCCAATAAACCCATCAGCCTTCTTGAATTATGTGCAAGTATAGTTTATAATATGAGCATGAAAATCAAATTAAAAGGGGGTTGATGTTATGCCACTGCCAAGTGAACTGCAAATCCTTTTATATCAAAACGGTGGGACAGTCACAACCGCACAGGCAAACGACGCCGGTTTTTCAAATGAGCGGCTGCGTCTGCTTGTGGGTTCCGGCAATCTGGAACGGGCAGGACATGGTGTATACATTTCACCCGGGGACATTCCTGACAAGATGTATATTGCCCAGCTTAGGCGGCCGAAGCTGATTTACTCACATGAAACGGCGTTGTTCCTTCATGATCTCACCGACCGCGATCCAATCAATTATACTGTGACTGTGCCGACAGGTTATAATGCCAATAAGCTGCGGGAGGAGGGGTTTACCGTTTTCACAGTTAAACGTGAACTCCACGAACTGGGTACGGTTCAGATGGAAACGATGTTCGGGCATACGGTGACCGCGTACGGCTTGGAGCGGACAATCTGTGACTGCATCCGCAGCCGGAACCAGATGGACATCGCCGTTGTGACCGACGCTGTGAAGCGCTACGCAAGGAGAAGC
>JAGXTN010000107.1 GCA_018333455.1 Dethiobacter sp.
CAACCAGGCGTCAAAGTCCTGTGGCGAGGGTTCCGAAGACTGCAGGATATTACTGACATGTGGGAGCTTTTCCATTAGCTCAATACTTATGGGTAATGATAAGCCCTGCGGGAGAGGGCTAGGGTGAGGGCCAGCTGAGGCGCATTTTCATCCTTCTGATGGTGCCGCAAGCGGCATGGGGGTCTACACAACAAAAAACCCGACCCAGAAAAGGGACGGGGTATCTTCCGCGGTACCACCCAATTTAGCGCAAAGTTGCGCTCACTCAATTGCAGATACAGGAAAACATCACGTTTTCCGAGACCTGTCCCAGGATAACGGGAGGGATTCCCGGCTCGGCCTACTCTGCAGTTCAGCCTGCGACTCCGGAGGGAACTTGGGGCACAACGTATCCGGGACGCTCTCAATCTATGGCGTTCCCTCCCTGTGAGACCGTAAATGCCTTACTTTTCTCCATCACTGTCTTAACAATTTGATGTTGAAACTTACTCTAGCATATCTTCAACCGCTTGTAAAGTCTTTTTTTTGGCATGAACATTAAAGCGGTTCATGGCCGCCATGATTCCTTCTTCAATGAACAAGGCGGCTGCGCTAACAGCTTGAGCTAACGTTCCAGCCAAAACTTCCTCCTCGTCTTGGGAAAAGCTTTCCAGCACATAATCTGCCACATCGGCTAACGGCGAGCGGCCGATACCTATCCGCATACGCGGGAACGATTCTGTCTGTAAATGGTAAATTATAGATTTAAGCCCATTATGTCCACCGCTTCCCCCCCGGGGTCGCAGACGCAATGCGCCGAGCGGCAAATCCATGTCGTCATAAACGACCAACATCTTCTCCGGCGGTACGCCAAAACTACGGCAAAGCGCAGCGGCCGCCAGACCGCTGTTATTCATATAAGTCATGGGCTTAGCTAGCAGCACGTCACTGCCGGCAAATTGCCCCTTGCCCCAGTATGCTTGGTGGCTCATTTTATACAGCGGAATCTTTGCGGCAATACTGATGCAGTCCACCGTGCGAAATCCCGCGTTATGCCGTGCAAGCAAATATTTTGGGCCGGGATTGCCCAAACCGAGAATAATAACCATCTCCGCTTTACTTTTTGTGTTCATATCCTTCTAGTTCTCCCCCAACTACCTAGGACGGTTTAATTTAATCAGTCAAATAGCTTGGAAACCGAGAGTTCTTCATGAATCCTAATAATGGCGTCCCCAATAAGCGATGCCACAGAAAGGACGCGAATCTTGTCCAACTTTTTCCCCCCGAGAGGAATGGTGTTGGTAACAATAATCTCTTTAACCGGCGCGGTTGCCAAGCGCTCCAGCGCCGGGCCGGATAAGATCGGGTGCGTACAGCAGACATATACTTCTTTTGCCCCCTGCTCCAAAAGCGCGTGAGCGCCAAGCGAGATGGTTCCGGCAGTATCAATAATATCATCGATCATGATCACAGTCTTTCCCTTTACTTTGCCGATAATATTCATCACTTCAGCAACGTTTGGCTCCGGTCGCCGTTTATCGATAATAGCAATCGGCAGCTGTAGCCGCTCCGCCAGCTCCCGGGCTCGCGTCACTCCGCCTACGTCGGGCGATACGACCACGGCGTCGGCAAATACCTTTTGCTGGAAATATTTTGCTAAAATTGGCAGGCTCTTTAAATGGTCTACCGGGATATTAAAGAAACCCTGAATCTGGCCGGCGTGTAGATCCATGGCAATAACACGGTCTGCGCCGGCAGTGGTAAGCAAATCTGCCACTAACTTTGCAGTGATCGGATCACGCGCCCTTGTTTTTCGATCCTGGCGCGCATAACCATAATAAGGCAACACGGTATTAATGCTTTTCGCCGAAGCCCTTTTCATCCCATCCATCATAATTAGCAGTTCCATTAAGTTTTCGTTAGCCGGACAGCTAATCGGTTGGACAATAAAAACATCGGAGCCACGCACGCTTTCCCCGATATAAATGCTAATTTCACCATCACTAAAGCGTTTCACTTCCACCTGCCCAAGGGGCACACCCACATGTTCAGCAATTTCTTCCGTCAGCTGCATGTTCGCCGTACCGCCAAATATTTGCAGTTTTCGCCCTCGATACACGCCATACCCTCCCGACTCTTTAACTTACAAAGATTGAATGTTCGCTTTTCATGCGGGATCTCCTGCCTTGTTCGTCAAAAATCGTCACTCTTGCCGTTTTCAATAAAGCGGGCTGCCATTCCAGCTTTATTGACCTGCTTAGCTCTTGCCAGCGCAAGCGCTCCAGGCGGCACATCTTTAGTGATGGTGGAGCCGGCAGCCACAAATGCGCCTCTGCCAATCGTAACCGGCGCAACCAAGTTGCTATTGCAGCCAACGAATGCCTGGTCGCCAATCACTGTGCAGTGTTTTTTCTGACCGTCATAATTAACTACGATCGTTCCCGCTCCAAGATTGGCAAGGCTGCCAACTTGAGCGTCCCCAACATAGGACAGATGAGGTATTTTGCTGTTGTTGCCAATATCTGACTTTTTAATCTCTACAAAATTGCCTACCTTTACTCCTTGGCGTAACACCGTCTCCGGACGCAGTTGGGCAAATGGACCTACCGTTACATTGTCAGCCAGCAGACAGCCGCTAAGCACCGAATGCCGCACAGTAACATAGTCGCCAATAGTGCTATCTGCAATCTCTGTGTTGGGGCCAATGATACACCCTGTACCGACTTCCACCAAGCCACGTAATATCGTATTAGGATAAAGCGTTGTATCAGGCCCGACACGGACATCAATATCTACATAGGTAGTTGCCGGGTCTACCATGGTTACGCCGGAAACCAGCAAGCGTTGATTAATCTGCTGCCGAAGCAGGGAAGCTGCCTCGGCAAGCTGGCTGCGATCATTGATACCAAGAGCATGGCGATAATCCTCCAGACAGAAGGAAGAAACCCTCAGCCCCTCGTCGATCAAGAGGGCGATGCAGTCGGTCAGGTAATATTCGCCTTGGGCATTCTTGTTGTTCAAACGCTTAAGCACATTAAGCAGCGCCTCTGCCGCAAAGATGTATGTCCCGGTGTTAATTTCCGCAACTGTCTTTTCCTGATCACTGGCATCTTTTTCTTCCACGATCTTCTCCAGCGCACCGGAGACAGAACGGATAATTTTACCGTACCCAAATGGATTTGGCACACAGGCTGTAAGGACAGTGGCAGCCGCGGCAGTCTGCCGATGTTCTTTAAGCAGTCCGGCTAGTGTTTCTGAGGAAAGCAGTGGCGTGTCGCCACAGAGTACAATTACTTCCCCCCTGCCGGAAAGCTGTGGAACTGCCTGCATCACCGCATGTCCTGTGCCCAGTTGTTCCTCTTGGAGCGCGTAGCGAACAGACCGACCAAATGCAGCTTTTACTTCTGCTGCGCCATGGCCTATCACCACAATTTTATCTGTGCAGAGATTTTCCAGCGCAGCAAGCACATGGCCTAGCAACGGACGGCCACAGATTTCATGAAGCACTTTTGGGCGGTTAGACTTCATCCTTTTTCCTTCGCCTGCCGCAAGGATCACGGCTGTCACATCAGTCATTTATTTATCCTCCTTGCCAGTATAGTAATTATACCTCGCAAAAAATATCTAAACTACCCGTTATTATTTGTCAGAAGACAAAAAAAAGGAGCTCTCTGCTCCGGGATTACGCTCCGACTAATTCCCTCTCTAATTCTGAGCCGTACGCCACAAGAACGGCTGACTGAATAATTTCACGCGTCTCTGATGTAATCGGATGAGCAATATCCTTAAATTCTCCGTCAGGCGTTCGTTTACTGGGCATAGCCACAAACAACCCGTTATTGCCTTCGATTACCCGCACGTCATGAACAACAAATTGATGCTCCAAAGTAATTGAAACAATAGCTTTCATCTTTCCGTCACTATTCATTTTTCTAATTCTAACATCGGTAACCCTCATGATCTCACCGCCTTTCCCAGCCTCAGTCTGTTTCCCTGTGCTATTTCCACAAGAAGAGAAAAATTCCTGCTTCGGCTAGGAAATATTTAACAAAAGCACCGACTACAATAATTCCCTCTTTGCCAACTCTAGGTCGGAAGGCTTGTCTACATCGGTACCAATTTCAGGAAAACGGGTAATCACTGCTTTCCCGCTCAAAGCAAACAGGACAGAAAAGCGTGCTTCCAATTCAGAGAGAGTAAGCTGCCTGAGCATAAAGCGCAAAATAAACTTGCTTCCCAACAATCCGGCTAATTTTATCGGACTTTTCCGGAGAGAAAAAACCTGCTCAAGGCGAGGAAGAGCATTATTTAAACTGGCTGGGTTTAGCAAGAATAAATTGCCTCCGGTAAAAGTACCATCACGAAGTTTCACATATGTTCGCTTCACCCCGGGGAAGCGCTGCTCGCAATCTTCTTTGCTCACAATCGGATAATAAAAATCCCATTCGTAAGGCTTGCATTGTTTGAGAAAACTACTGACAGCCTCCGCTTTTAAAAACGGCAAATCCGCAGCAGCAATCAGAAAGTGGGTTCTGGGTTGAAGGATGTCCACGCCCTTCCGCAAGTTTTCAGGGACATTGTGGGCTTCAGGCACGGCGATAATCCCATAGCGCTCAATCAGGGGAGCCAGCTCGTTTATCGGCCCTACCACCACAATTCTGCCCACTTCACCCGTCTTTTTCAGTGCCTCCAGGACGTATGCCAACATCGGTTTACCATGAATCGGGATAAAAGCTTTGTTTGCCAAACCCGTATATTCGATCAATTCTTTTTCTTTTCCGCCTCCAGCCAGAATTACCACATCAAACATCCTGGTCCCCTCCTGTCAGTTCTAAATCGTTTCTGTCAGCCAAGCTGTTGTTCCGGCAGCCAACAACGCTTGCTGCAGCCTCCTAGCTGCCGCAGCCGCCGTGAATAGGGCAAAGACTGTGGCTCCGCTCCCGCACATTAGCGCTGCTCCCATTTGTCCCATTTTAACTTTTAATTCTTGCACAAGCGGGTAGAGAGAAAAGGTTGATGATTCCAAAGCATTGGCAAGCCGCACTAAAATACCGCTCTGCTCAGCTCTGCAAATCGCTGCAATCATCCCGTCAATATCTGGTCTTGCTTTGTTACCCTCGAAGCGAAAGTTTTGATAGACGCTAGCTGTAGAGACAGGAAAACCAGGGTTTGCCAAAACAACATAAAAATGAGGACACGTTGGCAGCGCAGTTACTATCTCGCCACGGCCAGTCCCCAGCGCAGTGCCGCCGGAAAGGCAAAACGGCACATCCGAACCCAACTTTGCCGCTAGCGCCGAAAGTTCTCCCTCTTTTGGAGACAGTCCCCATAAACGCACCAGTCCTCGCAACACGGCGGCGGCATTTGAGCTGCCGCCACCCAATCCTGCTGCCACAGGAATCCGCTTTTTAAGAGTAATGTGAACCCCGCTAGCCACTCCGTATTCAGCCTGAATCAAACTAGCCGCCTGCCAGGCCAAGTTTCCAGCGTCAACTGGAAGCCCCGCCAGATTACAATCCAGTGAAATCCCGTGACTTTTCTCGGATAAGGTTATGGCATCATAAAGAGAAAGGCTTTGCATGACCGTCCTAATCTCATGATAGCCATCCGGCCGCTTTCCCGCTACATCCAGAATTAAGTTAATTTTGGCATGTGCCTTTTCAATCACGATCATTTTATACCTGCACATCTTTAATATGGCAAACCGCAAGCGTAAGGGGCACGCCCCTTACAAACCCCAACGCATAGGATCGTAGCTTCCCTGAACGATATAATTTCCTATGCTATTAAATAGATTCGCTGGACATCTGCCAATTCCTTCTACGGCAAAGAGCTGGGCAGGCCTACTTCCTGAGAAGAACCATGGCCCTGCGATAAAAGCAGTGCTGCATCGGCAACGGGCGGCACCACTTCTGCCAACACCTGTTCTAGTTTTTCATAAAAAACTACCACCAAATCACCCGGGCTCGCCATGGAGAGAGCCTCTCTGACGGCCAGTCGCTCTTCCCGTTGCACAAAGATGCTCTCCCTAGCCATTCCTGCTGCTAAGGCGCCGCGCAGCAAGAGCTTTTCTGCCTCTCCCGGCTGGCGGCCGCGCAAATCCTGGTCCTCTTTAATGATCAGATAGTCAAAGCGATGGCCTGCTGCTTCCCCCGCCAGCACGATTAGATCGTCACAGCGATCCCCCGGCACGCCCACCACTCCAATGACCCGATTAGCTTTCAATTTTCTCGCCAACTGCCCCAGTTTCAAAATTCCGTCCGCATTGTGACCATAATCAACCAGCACCCGGATACCACCCACATCATAGATGTTTGCTCTTCCCGGGTTGTCGCCAAGTGCGGTGGCAAACTCCCGCAGATACTGTCCTGCCTGCTTGGGTGCTAGGCCATAGGCCCATAACGCGGCTAACGCGGCCAACAGATTTTCCACCTGGTGAGTAGCCCTGCCCCCCAAAGTTACGGCAAAGTCACGAACTCGACCCATCAACGACACGCGCCCTCCTTTTGCGGCTAGGATAACACCCTGCCGCACTAAAACGGCTCTGCCTCCTTTGCTCAAATGGCGGTGCATTACCATGTTCCCTGCCTGCATGCTAAAATAAATAATCTCTGCCCAGCAGACTGCGGCAAAATCGTTTACATACCCATCATCAGCATTTAGGATTACTGTGCCGGAAGCATAGACTGCTTCTGCCACTAAACTCTTCACATGAACCAACTCGTCCATTGTTTCAATCCCGTCCTGACCCAGGTGGTCTCCCCGAAGATTACAGATCACAGCCACGTCTGCTCGGTCATAACCAAGGCCGCGGCGAATAATTCCGCCGCGGGCAGTTTCCAACACCGCCACGTCAATGGCAGTGTTTGCCAAAACAGTGCCGGCGCTGGCAGGACCGGTAAGATCGCCTTTTTGCACTAACTCACCATTAAAATATATTCCGTCAGTACAACAGAGCCCTGGGGAAAGCCCGTGGCGGCGCAGAGCAAAATCCAGCATCCGTGCCGTGGTAGTTTTGCCGTTCGTCCCGGTAACGCTAAACACAGGCACCCGGCAGGACGTGCCTGGGGGGAAAAGCAGTTCCACAATCTTCTGGCCCACATCACGTTTCTCCCCTTGGCTTGGAGAAAGGTGCATCCGCAAACCAGGCGCTGCATTAACTTCAATAATTGCACCGTGTTGATCTGCAGGTGTTGCGCTGATATCCTGCATAATCAGGTCAACCCCGGCAATCTCAAGACCAACTGCCAAAGCAGCGCGCACAGCAAGCTGCGCTTGGAGTGGATGAACTCTCTCGGTAACGTCGCTAGCCGTCCCACCGGTGGAAAGATTGTCATTTTTTCGCAGCCAGACCTGTTGTCCCGGCTTTGGCACACAAGTAAGCGATAATCCCTGTTTTGCGAGCAGCGCATAGGCGGTTGAATCCAGCTTAAGCTTGGTGAGCGGCTTTTCGTGCCCACAGCCACGCAGAGGATTGCTGTTCTCCTGGCGCACTAATTGGAAAACATTGTGTAGCCCATCCCCTAGCACATGGGCTGGGATGCGTTCTGCGGCGGCTGCCAACTCTCCGCCCACCACCAATACTCTATAGTGCCTGCCATAAATATGCTTCTCAACTAGGACGGTAGCGCTAATAGCGGCTGCAGCCGCGAAAGCCTGCTCAACTTCATGGTATGAGCAAATTTCCAGCGAAATCCCTTTGCCCTGATTCCCGTTATCCGGCTTTGCCACCACAGGGAAGCCCAACAGCCTTGCTGCTCGGCAGGCTTCTTTCTTGCTGCGAACCACCATACCGCGCGGCACAGGCAAGCCATGTTGTTCCAAAATATGCTTCGTTAATGGCTTATTACCGGCGACCTCTACGGCAATACAGCCTGTTCCCTCACTGATGCTGGCAAAAATTCTTTTCTGATATTTTCCGGTTCCAAGACGATAAAGACTGCTACCCTCTGCCAGTTGCTGAACGGGAATACCGCGCTTACGCGCCGCCTGCAAAATGGCTTCCGTACTCGGTCCAGGCAAAAAACGGAGAGCCGCCTTTCTAGCTTTGGCTACCATTTTAGTTAAATTGACTGTGTCACCATCCAGCGCAGCGGCAACTACACGTATAGCCGCCAGAGCCAGCCCCTCTACAGCTTGACGGCAGCGGTATTCACAGATAATTTCCGTTAAATCGTCATCCCTATTCATCGTCTTGCCATACTCCGCATCCATCCCAGCCATACTCTGCAGTTCCAGAAAAACATGCTCAATTACATGACCCAGATATGTGCCTTCCTCAAGGCGCTCCACGAAACCTCCGGGGTAGCGGCGAGAGCAGAAATGTTCCGCCAAGCGCGGCAGCATGGCAAGCAAGCGCTCTGTAAAAATACTTTCCGTTCGATATAATCTTCTCGCTCCCAAATCAAGAAGCATCTTCATAACAGGACGGTGACTGTAAATATTTCGCCCTGTAAAAAATTGGATCTCCCTGATGTTCATCTGCTATTTTCCTCCTTAACTTCGGGCAGAGAAACATTGCGTTTGTCCAAGTGAAAGCAGTACTGTTCCGCAAGGATGTGCAAACAAATATTTGTTAATGCCAGCGGTTGGCCGGGCTTTGACTCCGAAATATTTGAATGAGTTACCTTTCGACCGTCAATTATGGTCACAGTACCGGAGCCCACCACCTCGCACACCCCGTCTTCATCAATTACAAGCGCCGTATCCTCATCAATACCGGCACCGAGCATTTCAGGATTATAAGCTACTGCGGCAAGCAACCGTCCAATACGCCCCCGTTGGGCAAAGTGCTGGTCTATTACCACCTGGCGCAATAACCCTAGGCCTGGGGCCATCCGGATAATCTCCTTTTTTGGCGTAGCATCATCTACTCCTCCTACCAGCATTGTTTCGCTCATAACTGATGCGCCGGCGCTCGTTCCGGCCACTACTGCCCCTCGGTCGCGGGCGTGGCGAAGGACATCACCCAACCTGCTGCCACCAAGAATTCCTGTAATCCGCAGTTGATCACCGCCGGTAAAAAAAATCCCGCTGCAATCAGCAAAAACTTGCTTGAATTCACCATGATTAGCTTCCTTTCTGCTTGGAACAGCCAGGATCCGCACCTCATGAGCGCCAAAATCAGTAAAAATAGCGGCGTATTCTTCTCCGGCGCTCGGGTCTGTGCTGGCCGTTGACAAGATTAAAATCCTGGCCTCCCGCCCACCGCACAGCCTAAGAAAGCGGTGCAAAATTTTGCAGTCCCCTTCCTTATCTTCCGCGCCACCGATTACTACTAAGCTTCCTTGTTTTTGCCGGGTCACGATTAAGCACCTCCGGAGAAAATCCCACACTGATAGAATTGCCACTGCCTAGGCATCCTATGCTAAAGCATAGTCTTTTCCGTCTTTCAAAAAAAGCGCTTAACGCTTTAGGCGTCTTTCTTTTTGTAGATTATCTGAACCATATAGTCGGTTGTATAACCTTTCAGTATGAAGGAGCCGTGTGAATAGTGAGAGTAATAAAGCCTTGACAATAATATATACTAGAATATATACTAAAAATGAGGTGAATAGAAATGGAAACTGCAAAATTATTTGTTAACGGTCAGAGCCAGGCTGTCCGGTTACCGAAAGAATACCGTTTTTCGGGTAACGAAGTATATATTAAAAAAGTGGGTTATGCTGTTATGTTGTTTCCAAAAGAGCATTTATGGGAAACCTTTCTTAACGGTCTTAACAGCTTTACCGGTGATTTCTTTGCAGGTGAACGTAATCAGGGTGTTCAAACGCCGAGAGAGACGTTATGAAATACATGCTGGATACAAATATTTGTGTGTATCTCATAAAGAAAAAAACAGAAAATGTGCTCATAAACCTCCATTCGAACATGGGCGACGGCGTTGCCATTTCTGCAATTACTTTTGCAGAACTCGTACATGGCGTAGAAGCAAGCGCATACCCGGGAAAAAACACACTTGCACTAAATCAATTTTTATCTATTGTGGACATATTGCCATTTGATGATGAAGCGGCTACAGAATACGGGAAAATTTGCGCAACGTTACGGCGACAAGGAACTCCGATTGGAGTTATGGATATGCTGATTGCAGCACATGCGAAAGCAAAAGGACTTATTATTGTCACTAATAATGTCCGTGAATTCGAGCGGATTGAGGGTCTTGTGCTCGAAAATTGGGTTAGCGCATGAAAGCCCGTCGGTTTAGCTTAGACTTAAACGAGGTACCTCATTTTGAAGTACCTCGTTTTTCGTTTCCGCTTCATCAAGTTTCCGTATTAAACCGTGCCTTTGTTAAAAGCTACTTGACTCTATTCCTCGTTACATAATACAGGCAGTTCCACCGTAAAAATAGAGCCTTTCCCAGGAGTGCTTTCCGCTGATAGTTTACCATGATGAGCTTCAATAAGCCGATAAGAAATTGCTAAACCTAGACCCGTCCCCTGCTCCTTTGTGGAAAAAAACGGATCAAAAATTTTCTTAATTTGACTTTCTTCCATGCCGCAGCCTGTGTCACTAAACCTAACTACCGCTTTTCCCTTCTCCTCGGAGGTAGAGATAGTCAGGTAGCCACCATTAGTCATCGCCTGAATAGCGTTCGTTGCCAAATTCAAGAAAACCTGTTTCATCTGCGCCTGGTCAACCTTGACAAGGGGCAGCTTTTTCGCATAACACTTGCGAATCTCCACATTTTCCAGCAAAGACTTACTCTCGATCAGTAAAAATATTTCTTCCAGCACTACATGCAAATCTGCTTCCCGAACTTTTGGTGCAGTCGGCTTTGTCAGCAGTAAAAATTCTTTAAGAATGGTATTAGCACGGTCAATCTCCTCAATCATCATGGCACAATATTCGGCCCCTTTGGTCTCATGCCTGAATTCCTTACTTAAAATCTGCAGAAATCCGCGCAGCGTTGTGATGGGGTTGCGAATTTCATGCGCAATACCGGCGGCCAGCTCTGCCACCAGAGAGAACTTTTCCATCTGTAAAAGCTCGTTCTCCAGTTCCCTTTTTTTTGTTTCATCCTGAAAAACACAGACTGCGCCACTAAGTCCTCCTTCTTCATCAAAAAGAGGAGCAGTGTTTACCGAATAAATCCGTGCCCCACAAGGAAAGGCGATTTGAACCTGATGCTGTTTAAAATGCGTATACTTAAGCAACGTTTCCTGCAAAAGAGGCTGGAAGACTTTCGTACTGCCGGCATCCCAGTGTTCTCCTACCGGCAGCAATTCCTGAGCCTCTTTATTCATATACGTAATTTTACCTGCCTCATTCACGGTCAGCACACCCAACCCTAAATCCGAAAATATTTCATTGCGTAGTTGATTATATTCGGCTTCCAAATACTGATGCTTACTTTTCAGGCTTTCAAAGCTAGCCACATATTTATGATAAATATTGTTACCGGCAAGAACTTCATTGTTCATCAATTCGATTTCTGCAGGTGTAAGCACATAGCTGACAGCTTTGTCTTCGAAAACATTCCCCGTTGCAGCCAATGCCACCTCTGTCTCTTGAAGATAAATCACTAACTGACAATTGGCAGCTTTTTTGGCGATGGAATGTTCCCTGCTCACCTTGCTATAGGGAAAATTGCGGGAGGCAATCCCGCCCAACATTGCTGTTACCGCAGCGCACAAAACAGGCGTCTTTAAGACCACATGGCCAAAGGGACACCTGTAACAGTAAATAACCACTTTTTCTTCGTCAGCTGCCTGCAGCACATATTCTCCGCCGATGCTCTGCGCAAACTGCAAAATCAAATTGCTAAACTGCTCAACAGTTAAATTTTCGGAATAATCAGAAGCAGAACGGTAGCGGTCTTCCAGCCGCAGCCCGTATTTAATACCAATTTTATGTAAGAACTGCTCAGCATTGTTTCCTGCCAAAATTTCGTTTAAAAGCACGTAATCAGCCAACAACTGCAGAAAAAAATCTTCCCGTGAATCCTGTATCATCGCCTCGACCCCCCGGAAGCAGAATCTTAAAAAATCTTTTTTAAACGGGGTGACTCAGTAATTCCCGGTATACGACCACGTTTAGCCATGGGTTTGCCTGCCACCTCTTTAATATCCATGGTCATGTCAATGGCTGGAGCACGAGAAATAAAACTGCCTACTCCAAATGCATCTACACCCGCTTCACTTAAACGAGGTATTCTTTCTTCGTTTAGACCTCCTGAAGCAAATATTTTTACCTGGTTAAAGCCTGCCTGATCCAGACGGGCACGAATTTCCCTCACCAATCCCGGGGTAACGCCACCCCGTTCTCTCGGTGTATCTAACCTTACTCCCGCCAGCTTTTTACCTAAGGCCTTGGCAACACGCAAAGCTTCCTCTGCCTCATCTTTAAAAGTATCTACCAAGATAATCCGCGGATCTTCCTGTGGCATCACGCTGTCATAAGTTAGCGCCACTTCTACAGTATCACCCACAATCAAGACTGCCGCATGGGGTACCGTGCCGGTTGGCTTTTGACCTGCCAACTTGGCACCAAGAATACAGCTACAGCCGTCTGCTCCCCCCACTATGGCCGCCCGTTCCATAACTGGTGCCACGGCCGGATGGACATGTCTTGCCCCAAAACAAAAAACCTTCTTTTCTCCGGCTATCGTTTTGCAACGCCGGGCTGCCGTAGCCCAACCGCTGGCGCTGGCCAGCATGCCAAGGATTGCTGTCTCATAAATGCCAAACCGGCTGTACTGGCCTTGAATCCGCATGACTACTTCTTTTTGCGCAAATTCTTCCCCTTCCCCCAGCGCCCAAATCTTTACATCTTTATTCTTTAGAAGCTGAACTGCTTCCTCCATGCCGCACAATACACCGGGATGACTGGCAAAGATCTCAGCACTCACCTCAGTTTTACTCTTCCCGGTACTCCTTAAAATCTCAAGCGTACGAATAAAATAAATATCTGTAGTGGAACCGGCAAGAATTTCTTCATGTGTCGCCGAATGTACCAGACGGTTGCCATCTATCATTAAATCTTGAATATCCTGCAAACTAGCTAATTCTTTCACGATTTCCCCTCCACCTGCCAGGCAGATCGCCGGAAACTATTCTTGTGTAGACAATCTAATTTCTGACCTCAAGTAATTCCACATTCGGGATAAAATCCCTTTTCCTGAACAAAGATTACTCAAGCATATTCCATCTTTTACAAAGATATTGGCAGAACTGCCCGTTCGCACATAAGATATAACAAAAAAATACAAGCGACTTATCACAAAAACATGCTGACGGGAGACCAGAACATGACCAGAATAGAAGTTAATCGGTTAATGAAAAAACTGACCTTTTACCAGCAAGGACAGTATTACAAAACATTTCCTATTGCTATTGGCAGACCTTCAACGCCTACACCTTTGGGTGAATATAAAGTATACGAAAAAAACCCCCGTCCTCATCCCAGTTTAGGTACACGTTGGCTGGCGTTTACTTACCAGCGCCATGGCATTCATGGCACATTTAATCCATGGACAATCAACACTGCCGCTACGGCAGGTTGCGTACGGATGTATAACGAGGATGTGGAAGAAATTTATCCGCTAGTCCCCATCGGCACCTCTGTTATTATTTTTGACCGGGAGGATGCGGTAAAAGTCCCAGAACACATCGGCAAAGACATCTATTATGTCCGTCCCGGCGATACGGTGGAAAGCATTGCGCACCGCTTCCAGATCACACCAGAGCAACTGATTCAGTTTAATAAAATTAAGCACCCGCGCTATCTGCACCCCGGCAAAATGCTACTCATCCCAAAATTCAAAGAGCGTCCGGCACAGTAGCCTGACGCTCTCTATTTGCTTTGTCTAGCGGCCGACAAACATTTGAGTCCAGTAGTGACCAAAACCATTGGAGCCGGTGAAATAACCGCTACCCAAATGAGTAAATCTGGGATTTAAAATATTTGCTCTATGCCCAGGGCTGTTCATCCAAGCTCTTACCACATCTTCCGGAGTTCTCTGCCCACCGGCAATGTTTTCCCCGGCGATTTGAAACGTTATGCCAAAGCGCCTCATCATCTCAAAGGGTGAGCCATATAGCGGCGAATTATGCGCGAAATAGCCAGTGTCATGCATGTCCTGCGACTTTAATCTAGCCACCCTGGAAAGCGCTAAGTCGATTTGCAACGGGGCTATTCCATTTTTTTGCCGTTCTAGGTTGGTCAGTTCAAAAACTCTTTGCTCAAACTGATTCAGTTGATTAGCCGGCGCAGGTTGAGGTTGAGGAGCAGGTTGAGGAGCAGGGTGAGGTTGGGGCGCAGGCTGAGGTTGAGGAGCAGGCTGAGGTTGAGGAGCAGGCTGAGGTTGAGGAGCAGGCTGAGGTTGAGGAGCAGGCTGAAGTTGGGGGCGTGACACAAGCAACAACTGATTCACAAAGATAGTTGTCCCTGTCAAACGATTCAGCCGCATCAGTTCTGTAACTGTGGTATTAAAACGCAGGCTGATACGATGCAACGTGTCGCCTGACTGCACCCGGTAGAAAACAGTTTGACTTGTGTTCCTGGCTACCATCAGCGGTGAGGAAATCCTCTGCCATCCGCTTGGTGTCCACCGGAAAATATGGCGGACAGTGAGCGTATTTGCTATCGTTAGGGCATTAGCAGCAGATGAAAAGGGCATAAGTAAAACGGTGACCAGCAACACCAGCGATAGAAAGCTCGTCCTTTTTTTATGCACGCGAGTACACTCCTTTTTTCTAAATTGTTAACATAACTTCACAATTTCCATTATAGACTATCTGCCAACGGCTGACAAAAGCCATCCTGCATGAAACTGATTGAGTTTGAACAAATAGCAGCAAGACAGCGGCTGTTCGAGCCGCTGTCTGAAAGATACGTCCACATGGTGAAAGTTGCCAGTTAACGCGGGATGATTAATTGTTGCCCAGGGAAGATTAAGTTTGGATTTGTAAGGTTATTGGCGGCAATAATCGCATCTATAGAAACACCAAACATATTAGCTATTTTCCAGATTGTATCGCCTGAACGAACAATATATGTTTTTGCCACAGGATGCAACGGCTTGGGCTTCACGGGCTGCCATGGGGAAATTGGCCAGACATTGTCTGCCGCTATCTCCTTTTTCATAAACCGGGTAACTTTAACAGTAATTTCAATAATTGTTACCTGCCGCGCTGATTCACCTCCGGGATTAATATCCACCTTCACAAATTCTACGCGCGCCTTGACATGGGCACGCATTCCGGGAGAAGCGCCTGGAACATCCACAAAATGGACAAAGTTTTCATCAACGTCTACAGCAAAAACTGTCCCTGTATCGGCATCGACGGCAAAGAGCTGTTTGCGCAAGATACCCTTCACAATAACTTTGTTTGGGATTACCTCATGCTGAAGATTTCGAACTTGGGCATCCACCGGCTCTCTCACGCCACGTACCCGACGGGGAAAAAATATTTCGCGTTGTACCAGCGTCTGAGATGAACCCATGGCAATAACTTCTTCCAGCAGAAACGGTTTATCATGATGATGGTGATGGGGTAGCTTATGCTGAAAACCGGCAGGATGACTCCGGCTTTGCACTGCCACTCCCAGAGGTTCCACCAAACTTAGCCGTCCTTCCAGATAAAGCAATCCTCGCAGTATCCCCGTCCTCTGCGCTGGCTCACGAAAGCAGGTAAAAAACTCTACCTCACCGGACACTTCCGCATCCATTTCGCTTGCAGCAGAATTCACCTCAAGAAAATATTTTACCGGAAAGACAAATACTTCGTTGCTTATCTGTTCCTTTTCCGTTAAGTATGGGACTGTGGCAGTAATTTCACCTTCAATCTTGACCCAACCACACATTGGTGTAGCTTTACCATTTCTGAAATATCCGCTCAGTTCCCCCATACTTTTAGGAGCAGCAGACATTTCCAGCGGAAGTGATAAATCCATAACTTCCTGAAAGCGGCTCTGCAGAGATTCCACAGCTACTATTTCCGACAGCGCTTCACCGTCAAAACTGGCCGTCTGATAAACATGAACCTCCTGATCCCCCAGCACTGTATAGCTGACAAAGAGCTTGCATTCACCTTTAAGTATCGTTGCTCTTTGTCCTCGCAGATTAAATCGTTCCGTCCGCCAGCCGCCAAGTATCCCTACGTCCACTTGTGCAGCTACCCGATTACCCGGTTTTGCGACAGGCACTTGCACTAGTTCAGTTAATTGGTAGGTTGCAGCCTGCTTTTCCACCAACCCTGTCTCTTCATTGAGATAATACGTAAGCTGTTCAATAACTACTTCTACCACTACTTCCCCGGACAAAGCGACTGCTTTTACATCAAGCACCGTCAGTTCCGGCTCGTCAAACTGTGGCACACTACCCGGTAGCGACCATGTTAGGGGTACGCTTATGCTGGTGCTCCCCTCAGCCAAAACCAAAGGCAATACACGATGCAGTCTTTCCTGTTCTTTATTCATCATAAATTCCCCTGCCTTCCGTTGCTATCGTATGCTAAGGGCAGACAAAAGTTTACTTATCTAAAAGCCAAGTCTCGCACAAGAAAAACGCTTCGCGCTTTATCCAAAGATGCGTTTTTCTTG
>JAGXTN010000009.1 GCA_018333455.1 Dethiobacter sp.
AAGGCTACGCTTGAGACGCGTCCGGTCTACGTCTCCCGTGAAGACCGCATCGGCGCCCACTTTCTCGCGTGTTTCATTGCTCTGGTCATCATCCGGCTTATTCATAAAAAGTTGAATCGGTGCTATTCGGTGGAAAAAATCATTGAGTGCTTAAACAAAATTGCCTGCTCCCATGAGCAGGACAATCTCTACATGTTTGATTACAGAAGCAAAATTTCCGATGCAATCAGCAGTAATTTTGGCATCGACTTTACGAGAAAACGCCTTCGGTTAAGTGAGATAAAAAATATTTTGGCCAACAGCAAAAAATGATAAATCCCCTACATATTTCTGAAAAACATGAAGGCCGCAAACTCCTTTATTCATGGGAGTTTCGGCCTCTTTTTTAGTTTATTTGCTGTCAAAGTCAGGATTATATCATTTATGCTTGCCGATAGTCAATCACCTAACCTTTCGGAAGCGCGCGCAAACAAAGGTTTAGGCAGGCAAACTATTAGCGTATATGCCTGATAATTCAGAAAATTCATATAAAATGTTGACTAATTTCTAGAATTGAGTTATAATTTGAAATAATCCGAAAAGAACAAGCAATTTTAGGAGGTGAGCAAAGGGCGTCGGAGCTAGTGAAATTTCGATTAAGGCATACTAAATCATCAAAAAAGAGGAGATGAGTGCATTGAGCAATAGTCAGAACGTTGCTTCACCACCCCGCTGGTTAGGGGTAGATTTGGTGAAAAACCGCTGGATTTTTTCGGTTCTTGGACTTTTTACAACTTTAATGGGCGGAGCTGCTTATGCCTTTAGTGTTTTTATCAGGCCGCTTGAAGCGGAGTTTGGCTGGGTAAGAGCTGACACAGTTTTGGCCTTTTCCGTATGTATGTTTGTCTTCGGTTTTGTGATGGGTGTTGGAGGTTATTATGTTGATAAGTACGGGCCGAAATTACCCTTTGCGCTTGGTGCCGTTTTAATGGTTGGCTCGCAAGTGCTTTCTTCACAAATTACTACGCTGACCGGGCTGGTGTTAACCTACGGCGTTCTCCTGGGGATCGGACTTGGCTTGACTTATACTTCCGCGACTATTGCTTTAACATCACGCTGGTATCCGGAGCGTGAAAAACGAGGTTTAATGATTGGCGTCGCCGTTTTAGGCTTTGGCGTTGGTGCGCTGGTGGCCGCGCCGCTTTGGACGGCCGGCATAGCGGCGTACGGCTGGCGTACTACTTATTTACTCACCGGTGGCGTGTTCGCCGTAGTTCTTGGTGTCATTGCCAGCATTATACAGTTCCCACCCGCAAATTATCAATTCAGCGCCGAAAAAGGCTGGCAGCCTGCAGCTGCCGGTACTGCAGTGCAGAAACAGGCAGTAGCCGTTAATCCTGAAGATCTGACTTTAGCTGAAGCGGTGAAGAATGGCTTGTTCTGGTTTACCGGCATCTCTTTCTTCTTGACCATTTTTGGCGGTCTGATGGCCACCAGTCAGCTGGCGGCGTTTGCCGGTGCCGCGCCGCCCATAGGTATCGGCTTGGCTCCAGCGATTGCGGCGACAGTAATTCAAGCCATGTCTATTAACAACGGCCTTGGGCGTGCTGCCTGGGGCTGGGTATCAGGTAAATTGGGGCCTAAAAATGCCCTAATCGGTGTGGCTCTTTTCATGGCCCTCTCTCTGTATGTGCTCTCTATTTCTGAAAGCAGAGCGATGATTACTTTGGGAGCAGCGCTAGTTGGCTTGTCATTTGGCGGTGCGCTCGCTCTAAACCCGATCATTGCCACTTTCATGTTTGGTTCGTCTTATATCGCCCGTATCTATGGCTGGATTTTCTTCATGGGCTTTGGCTTCGGCGGATTTTTTGGGCCGAGAGTCGGCGGGATGCTCTATACTTCCACTGGCAGCTATGACGCGCCGTTTCTCCTTTCCGCCGGTCTTGCCGTTACCTCGGCGGTCTTGTCAGCCGTTATTTTCCCGGCAAAAGGCAGGGAGAAACAACGCCGCAGTCAGGAGTTTGTAAAAACTACATCCTCCGCCTAACAGCAGGCTGCAAAGAGCTGTCTGCTCAGTCTAGGAGCAGGCTTGTGTAACAAAAAGAGGATCGTGGGAAGTTATTCCTGCGGTCCTCTTCAAATTAGTTGGCGGTGCAGGTGCAGGAGAATAATATTTTTTGCCGAAATCAATGCAATTGAATCATCTGAGACGAAGTTATTCAAAAGTGGGGGAATTTATGGACGAGAGAATGGAGCAGAAAATCATTTTCAGAGCAGATGCCGGCGGGAGTCAACAGCTTGCAGACGCAGTTATTCGTGAGCAACCGCTTACTATCTACTTGAATGGGCAGGAATTTGTAACTTTGCTTTGTACGCCGGAGTTGGCTGAGATGTTAGCCGTCGGTTTTCTGCGCTCGGAAGGCTTGATTCGCAGCTATGCCGATATCTCTTCCCTGAGGGTAGACGAGGGAGAAGGGTTTGTGTTTGTCGAAACTGCAGGAGGTTCGCTAGCAGAGAAGCTTTATGGCAAGCGGACAATTACATCAGGTTGTGGTAAGGGAACAGTATTTTTTAGCGTCCTCGATTCATTAAAAATGGCTCCTGTGCAATCAACGCTGCGCATCAGTTATTTGCAAGTGATTAATTTGAGCCGGACACTCCAAGAAAAGGCCGCTCTTTTTATGCAGACAGGCGGGGTTCATAGCGCGGCGCTCTGTACGCCGACAGAAGTTATTTATTTTTGTGAAGATATCGGCAGACATAACGCGGTAGATAAAATCGTCGGTCTCTGCCTAAAAAATATGGTTGCGATTGCAGATAAAGTATTGTTGACAAGCGGCAGAATCTCCTCTGAAATTCTTGTAAAAACAGCAAGGCTTGGCATCCCGCTGCTTATTTCAAGAGCAGCGCCGACGACCCTAAGTGTGGAGCTGGCAGAGAAGCTGGGAATTACGCTGATTGGTTTTGTGCGCGGCAGCCGCTTTAATATTTACAGTCACACTGAAAGAGTTCAGCTCTAAGCTGCGCCGCTGAAGGGCTGCAGGAAAGAGATGATAAGATGCCGGCGGAAAGCAACTTAGAGAGTCTGCGGCGCAATGTCGCAGAATGCAGGGAGTGCCAACTGGGGGAAGGAAGACAGCAAATGGTGTTTGGCGAGGGGCCGTCTGACGCCGCTCTTTTTTTGCTGGGGGAAGCCCCGGGGGCGACAGAGGATGAGACTGGGCGGCCCTTTGTGGGACGAGCCGGAGAGTTGCTGAGCGAAATTTTGCTGAAGGCCGGTATCGAGCGTCAAGCGGTGTTTATCACCGGCTCGTGCAAGTGCCGTCCGCCGAAGAATCGTAATCCCAGCAAAATTGAGCTGGCGGCTTGTAAGCCTATTTTACTTGCGCAATTGGCGTTAATCCGTCCCCAAATTGTCGTCTGTCTGGGGTTGGTGGCCACGCGGAATTTTTTAGGGCCAAAGTCGCGCATGACGGATGTGCGCGGCGGCTGCTTTGCCGCAGGCAATTACCTGATTTGCCCCACCTATCATCCGGCGGCTGTTTTGCGCGGCACGGTAAAAGCCGATTTGCTGGTAGCAGATTTGCGTCTTGTACGGGAGCGGTTGGAAAAAAGGTAGTATCGGCAGAAGTCATTAAAAATTGCTTAAGTTTTGTTGATTGTAAAGGAATTAGCCTGCTTTGGGATAATATATGCATGAAGCGAAATAAGGAAAGGGGAATAGTAAATGGAATTAAAAGGCACAAGGACAGAGCAAAATTTAAAAACTGCGTTTGCCGGTGAATCACAGGCCAGAAATAAGTATACTTACTTTGCAGAGGCAGCGCGTCGAGAGGGATATGAAAAAATCGCCGCCATTTTTGAGGAGACGGCGCACCACGAAGTAGCGCATGCTCGCAGGTCGGCAAAATATTTAGGGCTGATCGGGAGCACATCAGAAAACTTGGCGGCAGCCGCCGGTGGAGAAAACTACGAATGGACGAGCATGTATAAGCAGTTTGAAGCGGAAGCGCGAGAAGAAGGTCTGGCTGAAATCGCTGATTTTTTTGCTGCTGTGGCAGCGGCGGAAGAGGCGCATGAAAAGCGTTATCTTGATTTGCTTGCCGAACTGCAAGAGGGGAAAACCTTTAAAAGGGATGAAGAGCTGCCCTGGAAATGCTTAAACTGCGGTTATGTTACCGTCTCACTGGAAGCGCCTCGCGTCTGTCCGGCCTGCCAGGTTGGTCAGCGTTTCTTCGAGAAAAATGAAGCTTACTACGCCAAAGGGCGACTATGAGCATAAAATGAAGCCGGCAACGGCTTCTTTTTATGCCAGGAAGGATTTAGCTGACACGTCACGAATAGTAAAATGAGCAAACTGCCGGAGGTGTAACTGTGGCTAACCCTAAGCTGCAAGGGGAGAGTATGGATGCGTTGTTTCGCGCCATCTTGCTCTTGGAAAACGAGGAAGAGTGTTACCGGTTTTTCGAAGATATTGCCACGATTAGTGAACTGAAGGCGCTAGCTCAGCGGTTTCAGGTTGCGCTGCTACTGCAGAACGGAAAAACATATCAACAGATTGAAGGAGAGACGGGAGCGAGCACTGCTACCATCAGTCGGGTCAAACGATATTTACAGTATGGTGCCGGCGGTTATAGCTTGGTTCTTTCCCGGTTGACCAAAAAGGCTGATAGATAAAAAGAAGCAGTGCGCAGCTGCTTTTTTTCTGCTTAACACTGGGAGGCTACCGTAATGGAACGATTGACAAATTTGAATGAGGCGCAACGAAAGGCTGTGGAGTGCGTAGACGGACCGCTTTTAATTTTAGCCGGTGCCGGCAGCGGGAAAACAAGGGTAATTACTCACCGCATTGCTTATCTGATTCAGGAAAAGCTGGCGGCTCCATGGGAGATTCTCGCGTTAACTTTTACTAATAAAGCAGCCGCGGAAATGCGCAGCCGGATTGAAGAGTTGGTGGGAAAAATCCCGGGGATGTGGGCTGCCACTTTTCACGCCGCCGCCGTCCGCCTAATCCGGGAAAATGCGGCGCTGCTCGGCCTCACCTCCTCTTTTGCCATCTATGACGATGGTGATCAGCAGACGGTGGTTAAGAATGTGATGAGGGAGCTGCAGCTGGACGACTCTCGCTTTAAGCCGCGCAGCGTACTAGCAGCCATCGGCAGAGCAAAAAATGAAATGATTGACCAGCACCGCTACGCAGAAGAAGCCGATAATTTCTATACGCGTACTATTGCCCGTATCTATAAGAATTACCAGGAGCGGCTGCGCTTGAGCAATGCGCTTGACTTTGACGATTTGCTGCTCTATCTCGTCAGACTTTTGAGCGATTACCCTGACGTGCTGGCTCGCTACCAGGAAAAATTCCGGTATATTCTGGTGGACGAATATCAAGATACTAATCGCGTACAGTATAAAATTATCAGCATGCTGGCCGGTTCTCACAGGAATCTTTGTGTGGTAGGCGATGATGACCAGTCTATTTACCAGTTTCGCGGTGCCGATCTTCGCAACATTCTTGATTTTGAACGTGAATGGCCTGATGCAACAGTAGTCAAACTCGAAGAAAACTATCGCTCCACCGGACATATTTTGGCGGCAGCCAATCAGATGGTAAAAAACAACGCGGGGCGCAAGGAGAAAAATCTTTGGACGCGACAGTGTGCTGGAGAGCCGATTAATGTATTTGCAGCCCAAGATGAGTACCAAGAAGCTCGTTTTATTGCCGCGGAAATCCGTAGCATGTCCGCAACATATGACAAGTTTGCCGTTCTTTACCGTACGAATGCCCAGTCCCGCGCGATAGAAGAAGTTTTGGTGCGGGAAAATATTGCTTATCAGATGATTGGCGGCGTTCGCTTCTGGGAGAGGAAAGAAATAAAAGATGTTTTAGCATACCTCCGGCTACTTGATAACCCGGCTGATGATGTGAGCCTGTTGCGGATCATCAACGTGCCACGCCGCGGGATTGGTGCGGCGACACTGGAACGGCTGCGATTACTGGCTCAGGAAAAGCAACTTTCAATTTTTCAGACATTGCCATTTGCCGCAGACGCCGAGCTTGGCTCCGGTGCCCTGAAAAAAGTGCTGGATTTTGCGCAGCTCATGGAAAAGTTGCTACAAATGAGGGAAGACTTAAGTGTGGATGAGTTGGTAGAACAGGTATTAATCAGCAGTGGCTACCTGGATGAGTTGAAGGCGGAAGGGACGGATGCGGCGCAGAGCCGTGTGGAAAACCTGCGCGAATTTATCACCGTGGCGCAGGGATTCATGAAGGACTCCGGGGAGAAAACGTTAACCGCATTCTTAACACATACTGCTTTAATCAGTGATTTGGACGCATTTAGCGATGAATGCGGGCGACAGGTTGTGCTGATGACGCTGCATGCCGCAAAAGGGCTGGAGTTTCCGGTAGTGTTTCTGACCGGCATGGAAGAAGAGCTTTTTCCTCATCTGCGTTCCTCTGAAACGGCTGATGGCATAGAAGAAGAAAGACGTCTCTGCTATGTAGGGATTACCCGGGCAGAAAAGCTCCTTTTCCTGACATACGCGAAAAAGCGCAATATTTTTGGACAGGCGATGCAAAATTTGCCGTCACGCTTTTTGGCGGAAATTCCCGTGAATGTGTTGGCAGAGGATTTAAAAGCCCCTGTGCCGGTAGTGCCGGTGATTCCCGGCCAAGCCGGGAACTTGGTTGTGGGAGACAGGGTGGAACATGCCAAATGGGGTGTGGGCGTAGTTCAGGCGGTAGACAGCTTAAGCGATGGCGACACGGCGCTAACTATTCATTTTCCCGCATTAGGTATAAAAAAGTTGATTGCGCGCTACGCGCCGCTCCGCAAAATCGAGTGAGGTGCAAAGACCATGGAGAAGGATTCCGTCCGGCAGCGGGTGAGGCAGTTACGGGAGAAAATTGATGAACATAATTATCAATACCATGTACTAGATCAACCGTTAATCAGTGATGCCGAGTTTGATGCAGATCTTCGTGAATTAGTTGAAATTGAGCAGCAATTCCCTGATTTAATCAGCCCGGATTCCCCTACGCAGCGTGTTGGCGGTCAGCCGCAGTCAGGGTTTGCCCAGGTCACCCACCGTCTGCCGATGCTTTCCTTAGAGAACGCATTAAATATCGGCGACTTGCGTAATTTTGTCAGTCGTGCCAAAAAACTTGTGCCTGCAGCGGAACTGGAATTTGTGGTGGAGTTGAAAGTGGACGGCTTGGCGGTATCCTTGCAGTATGAAGCAGGCTTGTTTGTGCGGGGCGCCACACGCGGCGATGGGGAGGTGGGGGAAGATATCACCCATAATCTGCGCACGGTGAAAAGCATTCCCTTGCGCTTGCGGAAGCCTTTAACACTGGAGGTAAGAGGGGAAGTTTACCTGCCCCGTGCGTCTTTTCTGACGCTGAATGAGGAACGAAGACTCCATAACCTGCCGCTTTTTGCTAATCCCAGGAATGCAGCTGCCGGCAGCCTGCGCCAGTTAGATCCTCAAGTGGCAGCTTCCCGCAACTTGGAGGTGGTAATTTACGGGTTAGGTTATGCGCCCGAACTGCAACCACATTCCCATTATGCGGCGCTTAACTCCCTTAAAGATTTGGGGCTGAGTATAAATGACCAGATTGTGGTGTTGCGGGAATTGGCAGATGTGGTGTCATATTGCGAGAGTTGGCGGGACAAGCGTGCCGCACTGCCATATGAGATTGACGGTTTGGTGATCAAAATTAACGATTTGTCGCTGCAGCAACGCCTGGGCAATACAGCTAAAAGCCCTCGTTGGGCGATTGCCTATAAATTTCCGGCAGAACAGGCGGAGACTAAGGTGCTCGGCATAACCGTTCAGGTAGGTCGAACAGGTACGCTGACGCCGATAGCCGAGTTAGAGCCGGTGCTGCTCGCGGGAACTGTGGTCAAGCGAGCCAGTCTGCACAATGAAGACATTCTGCGGGAAAAGGATGTGCGCAGCGGCGATTATGTGCTTGTCCGGAAAGCGGGCGAGATTATTCCCGAGGTGGTGACAGTAGTAAAAGCTAAGCGAACCGGGGCGGAAGAACCTTTTATCATGCCTGAGCTTTGTCCTGCCTGCGGAGAGCAAGTAAGACGTCTGCCGGGGGAGTCGGCAATGCGTTGTTTTAACTTCTATTGCCCGGCGCAGGAGGTGGAAAGAATCATCCATTTTGCTTCCCGTGGCGCCATGGATATTGATGGGATGGGGCCGGCTTTGGCAGAGCAACTGCTAGCGGCAGGTTTGATTACGGATATAGCTGATCTTTACTCATTAACGGGGAAGAAAGCGGAACTGCTGGCCTTGGAGCGGAAAGCGGCAAAGTCGGTGGAAAATTTGTTGTCCGCCATAGAGAAGAGCAAGGAGCAACCGCTTTGGCGCTTGCTTTACGGCCTAGGCATTCGCTTTGTCGGTGAGCGTACAGCCAGAGAGTTATCGGCGCATTTTGGCAGTCTCGATCAGCTGATTTCTGCATCCCCTGCGGAACTGGAAGCAGTAGAGGAAGTAGGGCCAAAAATTTCGGCAAGTATCAGCGAATTCTTTGCACTTGATTCCAGCAAAGAATTAGTTGCGAGATTACGTAGCGCCGGTCTGAAGATGACTGAGACGAAGGAAGATGGTGCCGAAAAACTGTTGGCCGGCAAAAACTTTGTGCTGACCGGCACATTACCGACTTATAGCCGCGAGGAAGCGGCGGCGTTAATTGAAGCAGCCGGCGGACGTGTGAGCAGTAGCGTGAGCAAAAATACCGATTACCTGGTGGCGGGAGAGAAGCCGGGAAGTAAGCTGGAAAAAGCGGAAAAGCTCCAAATTATTATTCTGGATGAGCAGGCTTTGCAGGCTTTGCTGGCAAAAGGGAAGTAAGAAAATGGGGGGGTGTGGTGAGACCATGGCTAATCGGGGGTTAAAAATTATTGTTTTGTTTTTAGTAACAAGCGCAGTCATTCTTGCTTTTATCCCACCGGAGGAACAGCTTGGCAGCTGGATTAGATTGATTATCTTGCATGGGATTTTAAGTTTGGTAGGGTTGATTGCGATTTATGCCGCTGGTGTTTTGGGCATTGTCCATCTTGTCACAAAGCAAAGGAGCGTAGGCCTTTGGTCAAGAGAAATTGGCTTAAGTGCTATTGTGCTTTGGTTTATCGGCACAGCCCTCTCCTTTGTTTCAATGCGTGTGGCTTGGGGCGGGATGTTGTGGAATGAGCCGCACATGATAGCCGCCGTGACCATGGCTTTACTGGGCGCAGGAAAGGAATATCTGGTTCGAAGCAGTGGCGGGAAACTGCGCAGTTTTGCGCTTGCCAATCTTACCTTCGCCGCCGCCATGCTGGTTATCCGCCAAGTAATCGTTACTGTGATGCATCCGGTAAATCCTATTGGCACCTCTGATTCACTGGCTATCCGCTTGCTGCCCCTACTGTTTCTAATTATTACCATGGCAGCGATGGTAGAGCTTACCCGCTGGCGCTTGCAGCAGTCTGCCAAGCAGTGCGGCAGTTAAATTACGCAAAGGAGATTATCTTAAATGAAGCTAACGAGCAAGGAAGTGGCTCATGTTGCCAGCCTGGCAAGATTGGAGATGGCTGAGGACGAGATGGAAAAATTTGCCGGTCAGCTAAACGCGATTTTGGAATTTGCTGACAAGCTGAATCGGCTTGAGACTAAAGATATTCTGCCTACAGCCCACGTTTTGCCGCTAAATAATGTCTTCCGGGAAGATCGGGTAACTCCGGGGCTGGAGCGCAAAGCAGCTTTGCTAAACGCCCCTGAAGCAGAAGAGGGCATGTTTCGTGTGCCGCGTGTCATTGAATAGGGGGGAAACGAGTTGCTGGAACAATGTACAGTTGCAGAAGCCTTGGAACGGCTGGAAAAAAAGGAAATCAGCGCGCTAGAGTTGACAGAAGCCGCTCTGCGCCGCGTTGAGGCTGTAGACGAAAGCGTAAAAGCCTTTGTAACGGTAACAAAAAATGAAGCACTGGCAGCTGCAGCGCTTGTCGATGCCAAACGTTTAAGCGGCGAGGCAATGCCTCTTTTGGCTGGTATTCCCATGGCTCTAAAAGATAATCTGTGTACAAAAGGCGTGCTGACCACCTGTTCATCTAAGATTTTAGATAATTTTAAGCCGCCTTATGATGCTACAGCAGTGGAACTTCTGCGGGATGCTGGCGCCGTGCTGCTCGGAAAAACTAATCTTGACGAGTTTGCCATGGGTTCATCGACGGAAAACTCCGCGTTTTTTACTACGCGCAATCCTTGGGATCTGGAACGGGTGCCGGGCGGGTCGAGCGGCGGCTCAGCGGCGGCGGTGGCTGCCGATGAAGTTTGCTTTGCCCTAGGTTCGGATACAGGCGGCTCCATCCGTCAGCCGGCCGCTTTTTGCGGTGTAGTCGGGATGAAGCCTACCTACGGCCGTGTCTCCCGTTATGGTCTGATTGCTTTTGCTTCATCGCTTGATCAGATCGGCCCTTTTACGAAAGACGTCCGGGACTGCGCCATAGTGATGAACGCCATTGCCAGATACGATGCACGTGATACCACTTCCGTGCCGATGGAGACACCGGATTATACTGCGCAGCTATCAGGCGGAGTTAAAGGCTTGCGAATTGGCGTGCCGCAGGAATATTTTGCCGCGGGAATTGACCAAGACGTGCGGAATGCGGTGCAGCAGGCATTGGCTGTGTTAGTAGCGCTGGGGGCTGAAGCCGAGGAAATTTCCTTGCCTCATACCGATTATGGCATTGCTGTCTACTATTTAATTGCCCCGGCGGAAGCTTCCAGTAATCTTGCCCGCTACGATGGTGTGCAATACGGCTATCGGGCGGAAGCAGACAATTTGCTTGAGATGTATCAGAAAACGCGCAGCAGGGGCTTTGGCAGCGAAGTAAAGCGCAGAATTATGCTGGGCACCTACGCCCTCAGTTCCGGTTACTATGACGCCTATTATCTCAAAGCGTCGCAAGTACGGACGTTAATCAAGCAGGAATTTGCAGAGGCCTTTAAAAAGTTTGACTTAATCCTGACACCGACTGCGCCCTCCACTGCTTTTCCGGTAGGCACGGTGGAAGATCCGCTGACGATGTATCTTAATGACATTTGCACTATACCGGTGAATCTGGCCGGTCTGCCTGCGCTCTCCATGCCGTGTGGGTTTGTAAATAATTTGCCTGTGGGGCTGCAGTTAATTGGCAAGCCATTTGCCGAGGCCACAATTTTGCGCGCCGCCTATGCTTATGAACAACATAGCGGCCTTATTAAGCAAAAACCGGCTTTAAGCGGGAAAGGAGTGCCGCAAGATGAGCAAATATGAAACAGTAATTGGTTTGGAAGTCCATGTAGAGCTGGCCACGGCAACTAAAATTTTTTGTTCCTGTCCTACCGAATTTGGTAAAGAGCCTAATACGCATGTTTGTCCGGTATGTTTAGGATTGCCAGGCTCGCTTCCCGTCCTGAATAAACGGGTGGTGGAGTTTGCCATCAAAGCAGGTTTGGCCCTAAACTGTGAAATTCCCCGTTTTGCTAAATTTGACCGCAAAAACTATTTTTATCCTGATTTGCCCAAGGCGTACCAGATTTCCCAGTATGATTTGCCGCTGGCGGTAAACGGTCACTTGGAATTTGAGTTAAACGGGGAAACGAAGCGGGTGGGGATCACCCGCGTTCACCTGGAAGAAGATGCAGGCAAACTGGTGCATGCTCAGTTTGCCGATTATTCTTTGGCGGATTATAACCGCACCGGAGTGCCGCTGATCGAGATTGTTTCCGAACCGGAGCTCCGTTCTCCAGAAGAAGCAAAAGCCTATCTGGAAAAGCTGAAAAGTATCATTCAATACACCGGAATTTCCGATGTGAAAATGGAAGAAGGCTCGCTGCGTTGTGATGCCAACGTTTCCATTATGCCGGCAGGCAGTAAAGAGTTTGGCACCAGATCCGAAATTAAAAACATGAACTCCTTTAAGGCTGTGCAGCGCGGGCTGGCCTACGAGGTGGAACGCCAGAGGGAAGTGCTGGAAGCAGGCGGCAGGGTAGTGCAGGAAACACGCCGCTGGGATGAACATAAAGGGATAACTTATGCGCTACGCTCTAAAGAGGAAGCGCATGATTACCGCTATTTCCCTGACCCCGATTTGGTGCCGATTATTGTCGAGACTGCCTGGGTGGAAGAAATCCGGCAGAGCCTGCCGGAAATGCCGGATGCTTGCCGTAAACGCTATTTAAAGCAGTGGGGATTGTCTGAGTATGATGCCACCGTAATCACCGCATCTAAAAGCATGGCTGACTTTTTTGAAGCCACGTTGGCGGAGTATCACGACGCAAAAGCTGTGGCCAACAGCTTGCTGGGGGAAGTATTAAAATACCTTAATGCGCAAGGCATTGAAATTCAGCAGACAAAGCTGACGCCCTCCCATTTGGCTGAACTGCTCAAACTCCAAGACGACGGCACGATTAGCGGCAAAATCGCCAAAACAGTTTTTGAAGAAATGTTTAACAGCGGTAAAGGACCGGCGGAAATTGTCAAGGAACAAGGGCTTGTGCAGATTTCAGACCAGGATGCGATTGCCGCCATTGTCGCACAAGTCATCGCGGATAACCCCAAATCAGTTGCAGATTTCAAGGCAGGGACGGAAAAAGCGCTTGGTTTCCTAGTGGGACAGGTGATGAAAATTTCCCAAGGGAGAGCAAATCCGGAAATGGTTAATCAACTTTTGCGGGAGAAACTCCAGTAAGCTAAGCAAAAAGAGAGCCTTGTTTCTGGGGCTCCCTTTTTGTTTATTTATTTAGGAAAACCATAACAGTTTCCCACATAATGTCTAGGGCGTAGGCCCAGCGCAGCCGGGATGAGAATCGAAGCAATCTGGGCAATGTAGCCGAGTCCGACATCTGACCTCCGACATCTAGCAAAGGGAGAGGGCTAGGGTGAGGGCATAGTGAGGGTAGCAGGCAAAGCGCAGCGGGGATGAGACAGCGAAGTATCCTGGGCAATGTCGCCTTCCTCAGCTGCTACGCTCGCACGTTTTCGCAGCTACGAACTGTCATTCTCGCTAACTGCCAAAACCTCTGGGCTCACTGCATGTGAACCATTGGCATGTCTTAACGCTGCGAATTCCCGTTCGTTAAACGCTGCTGACACTTAACGCTTGCTCTCGCATTCTGTGAAAGTCAACAATACCTGGAAGGGGTTATTGAAGGCAAAAGGTGTTGCTGTCTTTGCCTTCTGCTTTTTTGTTGAGAGCTTGAGCGAGATGTGGA
>JAGXTN010000048.1 GCA_018333455.1 Dethiobacter sp.
GCTACGATCCTATGCGTTGGGGTTTGTAAGGGGCGTGCCCCTTACTCTTGCGGGGTGCTCAGGAACGAAGTTCCGCCGAAGGGGCGGCAGCCCCTAGCGGACAAGAAAAACGCATCTTTAGATAAAACGCGAAGCGTCTTTTTATGATTATTAATAAAGAATTGCAATTCCGCAATTTGTCAACAGAGGGAAGGAAATTACAGAAAATTTATCGAACTTTAGTAAAAGTAAAAATTTCAAGCAAAGGGGGTCTTGACTATGTCTAAGAGCCTGACAAGCGCTGAAAGCAGCCTGCACCTGATGGTGCAGACACCAACTTCTCTATTTGTTTACTGGGAAATTACAGAGGAATATCTCGATTTAGCACGTTCTGCTCTGCAGGAGGTGTTTACTGGAATTTGGCTTCGCCTGATGAGAGAAGGAGAAAGCGGCCATGAGGTAGTAGAGAGCCGCTATGTTTCTGAGCATTTAACTAGTGGTTCGCTTTATTTTTCGAGCAAGAGGTCCTACAGTACATATTTTGCGGAACTTGCCGTTGCTTATCACGGCAGCTTTTTTACTCTGCTCCGCTCTGTATCAGCATTATTGCCACCAGACGGCAGGGTGGAAGAGAAGCTAAGCAATCTAATCACATCCCCGCTGATTATCCCTCTAGCTCTTCCTTTTGCCTATTCTCCCACAAATCAGCAATATACGCGAGGTGAGTGAAGTGGCAAAAGGTTATTTAAATCTTGTCTTGCATGCCCATTTGCCCTTTGTTTACGCCGTGGGAGAAGAACACCATTTGGAAGAACGCTGGTTTTTTGAAGCGATGACCGAGTCCTATCTGCCGCTGCTGATTATGCTGGAGCGTTTAAGAAAGCAAAATGTACCTTATGCGCTCACTCTTTCTCTTTCGCCCACACTGCTGGCGATGTTGGATCATCCGGTGCTGGCAAGACGCTACGAAAGTTATTTGCAGCGCCTAATTAGCTTGGCGGAAAGCGAAGTAAGCCGTACCAGAGGACAGGAGCTATTTCACCGCCTAGCGAGCTACTATAGAGATCGCCTCTACGTTCTGCAGCAAACTTATCTTGAGCATTACCATAGGAATATTTGCGCTGGCTTTGCAGCTTTGGCAAAAAATGGCAGTGTTGAATTAATTACTACCTGTGCAACTCACGGCTATTTACCACTGATGAAAACAAATGAAGCGGTAAGCGCACAGATTCAGGTTGGTCTGGATGCCTTTGCTGCTCGTTTTGACTATAGGCCACGGGGGATATGGCTGCCGGAATGCGGTTATTTCCAAGGGCTAGACAAGGTCCTGGCTGAAAACCAGCTTGAATTTACCTTTGTGGATACCCACGGTTTGAAAAACGCCTGGCCTCCACCGCAGAACAATATTTACGCTCCGGTGCGCACACCTGCCGGCGTCGCTATTTTTGCCCGTGATCCTGAAACATCAGCTCAGGTGTGGAGCATCCAGTCCGGATATCCCGGTAATCCTGATTACAGAGAATATTACCGTGACATAGGTTTTGACTTGGAAGAAGCTTATCTGCAGCGTTTTTTGCCTTATCCGGTGCGGACAAACACTGGATTGAAGTATTGGCGTGTGACGGGAAATAACCTGCCTAAAGAAGCTTACGACCCTTGGCGAGCGTTAGAGAGGGCGCAGGAGCATGCCGGTAACTTTCATTTCAATCGTGAGCGGCAAATTGAGCATCTGGCAACTAGGCAGACTGCCATTCCAGTGGTGACGGCACCATATGACGCTGAGCTTTTTGGCCATTGGTGGTTTGAGGGTCCTGATTTTCTGGAGTCTTTACTTCGCAAGGCGACTGAGTACTCAGATATATACACACTTTCAACCCCTTCTCGCTATCTTGATACCTATGGTTGTGCGGAGACGGCCGAACTGTTTCATTCCAGTTGGGGAGAAGGAGGGTACAGTAAAGTTTGGTTGAACCCGAAAAATGACTGGCTCTATCCGCGTTACCATCAGGCAGAAAAGTGCTTAATTCGTCATGCTGCCGCACTCCCCAAGCCTGACCCGGTGAAAAAGCAAATTCTTAGCCAGATGACACGGGAACTTTTGTTGGCGCAAAGCTCAGACTGGGCTTTTATGCTCAATGCCGGCACGACCCATCAGTATGCCACGCAAAGGGTTCTAACCCATCTCGAAAACTTTAGTCGTTTAGAAGCAATGATCTCAAGGGAGCAGAGTTGCGGCGCAGAACTGACAGCTATGGAGATAACCGGGTCAGACTTGTTTCCTGAGTTGCAGCCTCAATCATTTGTTCAGGAACAGTTTTCCGTCTTGGCCTATCGTGAAGCAGAACCTACAGTATTAATGCTTTCCTGGGAGTACCCGCCGGAGATTATGGGGGGTCTGGCTCGGCATGTGGAGGACCTTAGCCAGACACTAGCTGATCAAGGGCAGCCGGTAGCCGTCTTGACTTCGCGGACAGGTAATGCTGCCTCGTATGAACTAAATAACGGTGTTTATATCTACCGGCTAGTCCCTTATCAGCAGGCTGGGATAGAGATAGATTTTTATGACTGGGTGATACAGCTAAATCTCTTATTTTTTAACTTGGCACAGCAACTTATTTCCGCAAACAAGCTGATGGTGCTTCACGCCCATGACTGGCTTGTGGGAGCCGCAGCACTTGAACTGAAGCGCTTTTGGCAACTCCCTCTGGTGGTCACTATTCATTCCACCGAATTTGGCCGCAACGGTGGCTTGTATACAGAGCTGCAGAAAAAAATTCATGCTCAAGAGCAGAAGCTGGCGGAAGGCGCAGATCACCTGATCTGCTGCAGTTATTTTATGGCACAGGAAGTCTCCCGGCTTTTTTCTGTACCTTTGAGCAAGATCTCGGTTATTCAAAACGGTGTCATGCCTGAAAAGGTGGAGGCAAGACGGCTGCAGGGTGAAGAACGACGCAAATATGCTAAGGATCAAGAAGCTATCATCTATTTTGTGGGTCGCCTAGTCCGGGAAAAAGGTGTAGAAGTGCTTATGCGGGCGTTGATTTCCGTTATGTCCGTTTTCCCGAACACAAAAACGGTGATTAGCGGTAGAGGGCCGATGCTGGAGTTGCTGAAAATACTGGCAGAGGAGCATGGCATTGCTAGCAGCGTGCTGTTTACCGGCTTTGTGACTGACGAAGAGCGGAACCGGCTACTGGCCACTGCCGACATTACAGTATTACCCAGTTTGTATGAGCCCTTCGGCATTGTGGCGTTGGAGGCTATGGCGGCAGCAGCTCCGCTGATTGTTGCTGATGTAGGGGGTTTGGGGGAAGTCGTGCGCCATGGTAGCGACGGCTTAAAATTCCCACCGGGAAACCATCTGGCTTTATCGGCAGCAATCAGCACTTTGCTGGCTGATCCGTCGCTGCGAGAGCAACTGGGGCGGCAGGGAAAAGAAAGAGCGGTTACTGCATTTTCTTGGCAGGCGCTGGCTAAGCAGACAAGTCAAATCTACAAACAGGTCTGGGAGAAAGCACAACTAGCCCGGAAAGCAGAATAAGGAGGCAAATTAATGCCAAGACCGCTAGTCTTTGGGAACGGTCAATTGCTAGTAAATATGGATGCAACGCTTAGTATCCGGGATCTTTATTTTCCCTATGTCGGCCAGTTAAACCACGTGGGAGGACACTTTTGTACCTTTGGCATCTGGACTGAAGGTCATTTCTCTTGGTGTTACTCTTCAGCTTGGGAAAAAATCAGCGGCTATAAACAGGAGACACTCGTTAGCGAGATAAAAGCAGTTCATAAAGAGTTGAAGCTTGAGCTGTTGATTAACGATGCCGTTCATTTCACTGATAATATTTACCTGAAACGGATGGGGGTAAAAAATACGGAAGCACGCCGTCGCGAAGTGCGAATATTCTTTACCCACGACTTTTCCATTGACGAAAGCGAAGTAGGCGACACGGCCGTCTATAATCCGGAAATTTCGGCAGTGTACCATTACAAACGCAACAGATATTTCTTAGCAAACGGCCGAGCGCACGGTGAACGGATTTTTGAATATACCACCGGAGTGAAGCGTTTTGGCGGCTCAGAAGGAACCTGGCGAGATGCAGAGGACGGTCGATTGGCTAACAATCCCATTGCGCAAGGTTCTGTTGATAGCACTATTTCTTTCCGCATGTTCCTGGAGGCTGAAGAGGAGAAGACGTTATACTACTGGCTGGTGGTCGGTAAAAACTATCAGGAAGTTCGTCAGCTGAACGACTATGTGGTAGATCGGTCACCGGCACGGCTGTTAGACAGAATAGAAACATTTTGGCAGAAGTGGGTCAACAAACAGGAAACCGCTTTTCTCAATTTGCCTCAAAATGTGGTAGATCAATATAAACGTAGCCTTCTCATTCTGCGCACCCAGATAGATCGCAATATGGGCGCGATTATTGCCGCTAATGATTCGGAAATTCTGCATTACAATCGTGATCACTACAGCTATATGTGGCCTCGTGATGGGGCTTTAGTAGCCATGGCCGCAATTCAGGCCGGTTATCATGAAATGGTGATTCAGTTCTTTTATTTCTGCGAGAACTCCATCACGGACAAAGGATTTCTCTTGCATAAATATAACCCAGACGGTTCGGTAGGCTCATCTTGGCATGCTTGGATAGAGCACGGCCGTTCGCAGATACCAATTCAGGAAGACGAGACTGCGCTTGTAATCTGTGCATTATGGGAATATTATAAGCGGCACCGCGACCTTAATTTTATTCAGTTTTGTTACCGCGGATTTGTTAAACCGGCTGCCGATTTCATGATCAATTATATTGAAGAAAGTTTCAATCTTCCTAAGCCTAGCTATGACCTCTGGGAGGAACGACGCGGGATCTTTACTTATACTGCTGCTACCGTATATGCGGCACTGAAAGCGGCTGCCCATTTTGCTGAAATCTTAGGAGAGGACGAAAAGCAGCATGTTTATCAGGAGGCGGCTCAGAAACTGCACCAAGCGATCTTAGAGCATCTTTATGATCAAGAGCTGGGGCGATTTATTCGCGGTTTTCTAGTCAAGGCTGACGGGGGTTATGAGAGAGATACGACGCTCGAAAGTTCGCTTTGGGCTCTTTTTGCTTTCGATGTGCTGCCCGCAGATGACGAACGGATTGTACGTACCATGCATGCCATTGAAAAAGGCCTTTGGGTGAAAACTGTTGTGGGCGGTATTGCGCGCTATACTGATGATTACTATTTCCAGAAAACGAAAGATATTGACATTGTTCCTGGCAACCCTTGGATAATCTGTACTTTGTGGCTGGCTCAGTGGTATATTGCTAAAGCTCTAAAACCGGATGAACTTTCACGGGCAGTGGAACTGCTGCAGTGGGCGGACCACGCCTCCTTGTTTAGCGGCGTACTCCCAGAGCAGCTTCACCCCTACAGTGGGGAAGCACTTTCTGTTGCGCCGCTCACTTGGTCGCATGCCACTTATGTTGCGACCGTCTGTGCTTATCTGGAAAAATATAAGCAATTAACTTCTATAACTTGCCATTGGTAAATCGGTAGAATGGAGAAAAAGTGATGCAAGATAAGCTTTATGCCGCCATTGATCTTGGCGGCACCAAAATCTATGCAGTATTGGCTGAAAATGGCGGTCGTATTTTAAGTAGTGTTCGCTACGACACACAGGCCGATGAAGGGCCAGAGGCTATTTTGGAGCAAATGGCAACGTCGGTCAGAGAGGTACTGGCACAGGCCGGCGCCGGACCAGACCGCCTAAGCGCTGTGGGCGTTTGTCTGGCAGGATTTTTCGACTGGCAAAGGCGGTTCCTAATTCAGTCACCAAACATCCATGGCTTGGAGCAGTTCCGAGTGGAAGAACGGTTGTCTCAAAAACTGCGCGTTCCTGTACTGGCAGAAAATGATGCTAACGCCGCCGCTCTTGGCGAAGCACTTTGTGGCGCGGCTCAAGGCAGTCAAGACGTTCTCTATCTTACTGTCAGCACAGGCATCGGTGCAGGCTTGGTATTGGGTGGTCAAATTTATCGCGGCACTCGGGGCTTTGCCGGTGAAGCAGGCCATATGGTGGTAAAACCTGATGGTTTCCTGTGCGGCTGTGGACGTCACGGCTGCCTGGAGACGGTGTCTTCAGGTACTGCCATAGCCCGTATGGCTAATGAAGCGCTACAAAGCGGAAAAGCAGCTCTGCTGCGGGAACTGGCCCGTCAGCAGGGAGGAATGGTGAGTGCTGCCACTGTGTTTCGCGCTGCCCGAGACGGGGATGAAACCGCGCAGGAGATCATCTCTGAAGCGATTTATTATCTCGGTATTGCGCTTGTTAATCTGGTGAACGTCTTAAATCCAGAAATTGTAGTCATAGGCGGCGGTGTCTCCGCAGCCGGGGAAGAACTTTTTGTTCCATTGGAAAAAGCGATTCAAAATTATGCGGTGCCACCGGCGGCTGCTTCAGTCACTCTGCGACAAGCCACTTTAGGCGTAGAAGCCGGTGTGAGAGGCATGCTCTGTCTCCTGGCAGAAGCAGAGAACGGAAGGGATGGGTAGCTTTGCGTTTTGGGCCTAATATTGTTTCGGATTGGCATAAAGCAATTGAAAAAGAATGGTTGTTGACAAACGGGGCCGGCGGCTACGCCAGCGGCACTATTGCCGGCGCCAACACACGCCGTTATCATGGGCTGCTTATTTCAAGTCCCTTGGAAGGAGGGGAGCGGCGCCTTTTCCTCTCAAAAATTCACGAAGAGCTGACTGTTGATGGGCGCACCTACTTTTTGGCTTCCAATCAACTGGCGCAAAACCAATTTCAAACCGGCCATATCCATCTGGTGGAGTTTTTCAGTGCTCCTATTCCCACCTTCGTCTACCGCCTGGAGGACATCTATCTGATTAAAGAAGTGTTCATGGTCAAAGGGGAAGCCACAACAATCATTCGCTATCGAGTGGAAGCAAACCGCACTTGCAAGCTGCGATTGTATCCGTTAGTTAATGATCGTTCGCACCATACTGTAAATAATACTGCGGCTTGGCCCTTTGAGAAAGAGATCAGTGGGAGTACTGTGCAGGTCAAGTCACCTCATGGTCCGCTTGTCACCCTTTCAAGCACAAGCGGTACTTTTCATGAGCTGTACGCCTGGTATTATAATATGTATTACTGCCAAGAGCGGGAGCGAGGTGAGGAGTATCTGGAGCACCATTTTATCCCCGGTTTCTGGGAAACAGAGTTGGCTGCGGGCGGAGAGTTTGCCGTTTCCGCGTCGCTCTCCGGTTCCCAGGCGACTGATTACAAGCGACTTCATCAAGAAGAATTGGTTAGGCAAAAGATAATTCTCTCGCGCATGACTAGTAAAAACCCGCTCTGTCGTGAATTGGCTCGGGCCACAGATAAGTTTGTGATTTATAAGGGAGAAGAGCCGTGTATTATCGCCGGTTATCCCTGGTTTGAAGAATGGGGGCGTGATACATTTATTGCTCTGCCCGGTCTGTTGTTAGTCACTGGCCGCTTGGCGGAAGCAAAAAAGATCCTCGCTAAATACGCCCTGCTGGAACAGAACGGCCTTATGCCTAATTTTATTCCTACGGATGGTTCTGCGCCTCACTATAACACGGTAGATGCTTCACTTTGGTATTTCCAGGCTATTAAAGCATACTTGGATTACAGCGGCGACCTGGAATTTATCCGGGAGGAAATCTATCCCACTCTGAAAAAAATTATTCACAGTTACAGTATCGGTACCGACTACGGGATCGTCATGGATGCCGACGGGTTGATAAGCGCCGTCAAAAAGGGTGTTCAGCTAACTTGGATGGACGCCAAAGTGGGAGACTGGGTAGTGACACCGCGTTCTGGCAAAGCGGTCGAAGTCAACGCACTCTGGTATAACGCTCTGTATTTTATGACGCTGCTCTCAGGCAGACTAGGGGATCATGATGCACGCAAACTCTACGGTGAATTGGCGTTGCGGGTGCAGGAAAAGTTTTCTGCGACCTTCTGGTGCATGCGGCACGATTATCTGGCAGACGTGGTTTACCGTGGCGTGCGGGATGAGCGATTGCGACCTAACCAGCTTTTTGCTCTTAGCCTGCCATATCGGTTGCTCTCTCACCGACAAGAAAGACAAGTTTTAAATGCGGTGGGCCGGCACCTCTATACACCTTTTGGTCTGCGCACCCTAGCTCCGTATGAGACGGATTACCGCCCGAACTGTAAAGGTGATCGTATCAGCCGTGACGGTGCTTATCATCAGGGGACTGCCTGGGCTTTTCTAATTGGCCCATATATAACAGCCTACCGGCGGAGCCACAATTACTCCCGTGTCTCCCGGCAAATGGCATTGCGTATGCTTGCTCCGTTTTTCCATCATCTCTTTGATTTTGGTTTGGCATCGATTGCAGAAATCTTCGACGGAGAACATCCGCATACTCCGCGGGGTTGTCCGTACCAAGCCTGGAGTGTGGCGGAAGTGTTGCGCGCCTATTATCAAGATGTATTGGATAAACGTCCGGAATCCTTGTGGGCAAGCGAAATATCTGATGAAAAAATCTAGCGGAAAACATCTTTGGAGGATCGTAAACAATGGCTTACTTTTTTGAAAATAAACTTTCTGATGTCTCGCAACGGCTGGTTGATGTGGCCATGGGCAGAAAATATGCCGAGCTGGTTATTCAAAAAGCCAGACTGGTTAACGTGCATACGGCTGAAATTTTGCCCAATATTGATGTTGCTGTGGCCAGCGGCCGAATTGCCCTTGTGGGTGATGCAAGTCATACCATCGGTCCGGACACAACCGTGATTGATGCCGGCGGCATGATTCTTGTGCCCGGTTTCTTAGATGGCCATATCCATGTGGAAAGCAGCATGGTCAACGTTTCCGGATTTGCCCAAGCTGTTCTGCCTTACGGCACCACAGCTATTTTTATGGATCCCCATGAAATAGCCAACGTTCTTGGTTTAGAAGGCATTCGCCTGATGCATGAAGAAGGGAAAGACCTGCCGCTGCGTGTGTTTACAACAGTACCTGCCTGTGTGCCTGCGGCTCCGGGCCTAGAAGATGCAGGCGCAGTTATTGGCCCTGCCGAAGTGAGGGAGGCATTGACTTGGGATGGGGTGGTTGGGTTAGGAGAGATGATGAACTTCCCCGGCGTCTTAGCAAACGACCATGCCGTCCACGCCATAATTAAGGAGACTCTCGATGCCGGCAAAGTGGTTACAGGCCATTATGCCATGCCGACCCACGGTCCCGGGCTGCAGGCATACATCGCGGCCGGGATTACATCCTGCCATGAATCTGTTCATAAAGATGACGTCTTGGAAAAAGTGCGTAGCGGCATGTATGTTATGCTCAGGGAAGGTTCAGCCTGGCATGATGTTAAAGAAACGATGCGAGCGATTACTGAACATAACATTGACAGCTCCTCTTGCATACTTTGTTCTGACGATACCCACCCTGACACGCTTCTGCAGCGGGGGCATCTTAATCACGTAGTCCTGCGTGCTATTCAAGAAGGAGTGAACCCGATACGTGCCATTCAAATGGTAACTATTAACACCGCACGTTATTTCAAGATTGACCACGAATTAGGCAGTATTGCTCCGGGGAAGTATGCCGACATGCTGCTGCTTTCTGACTTAGCGCGAGTTAAGGTTGAACAGGTCTTTATTGCCGGTGTCCCGGTAGCCAAGGAAGGTAAACTGCTCCTCAAAGTGCCTGCCCGCAGCTATCCAGAATTCGTCCGACATTCAGTCCGTTTAGCAAAGCCATTAGTTGAAGCAGACTTTCTGGTCAAGGCACCAGCTTGTAAAGGAAATGTCATTATCCGCGTGATGCAGATTGAAGAAGCTCATGTTGGTACAAAAGAATTATTACTGTCAGTACCTGCGACAAATGGCATTGTGGCGGCCGATCCTGTCCGAGACTTGGCAAAGGTGGCAGTATTTGAGCGTCACAGCGGTTGCGGTGGAGGGGCTTTGGGGTTTGTCAGTGGCTTTGGCTTTACCGCCGGTGCGGTGGCCTCCACCGTAGCCCACGACAGTCATAATCTTTTGATTGTAGGTACGAACGACGCAGACATGGCCATGGCAGGCAATATTTTAGCGGAACATGGCGGTGGCATGGTGGCTGTTTCAGCAGGAGAAGTGCTTGCTCTTGTGAAGTTGCCTGTTGCCGGTTTAATGTCGGACCGTCCGGTAGAAGAAGTTGCTGCAGCAGTTTCTTCTTTGGCAAAAGCTTGGAAAATCCTTGGCTGTACGCTAGTTTCACCCTTTATGACTATGGCGCTGCTCTCTCTGCCGGTGATTCCTGATCTTCGCTTGACAAACCGTGGACTAGTTGACGTCGCCGCATTTTCCTTTGTAAGTTTGTTCCCAGAAACAAACTAGTGTGGGGGCCTAGGGGGATTCCCTCGTTCTGCCGACGTACGGCAGGCAAACCGTAAGGGCGGGTTTCAAACCAGCCCTTACGGTGTTTTTCTAGCCTGGCCCGGCAAATTTACCTTTTCCAGAGCAGGTAAATTATTGTTCATGGCGAAGATATAGGCGAGGGGGTATTTGTCTAATGAAAATATTAACGTTAATTGCTTCCCGGCGCAGCCCCGGCAACAGTGAAATTTTGGCCAAACAAGCTTCAGCCGGGGCAGAACGGGCAGGCGCCACTGTAGAAATCGTTAATATCGCCGCTTTTAACATTGCGGCCTGTGAAGGCTGTCTGGCCTGCGTCTTTCGCGGAAAATGCAGGGAAGAAGATCAAATGGGCATGCTGGTGGAAAAATTGCTGAAGGCAGACGGCCTGATTGTAGTGGCACCGATCTATTTGCTTAGTCCTGCCTCAATTATTAAAAAGGTAATGGATCGGGCTTTGATGATGTCACTTTATGCAGATGAATTGGCAGAGAAGCAGAGAGGAGCTCTGACCATCACTGTTGCCGGCAAGTCCGACTGGAATCCGATTGGCATGGAAATGATGAACCAGTTTGCTCTCTCCTACGGTTTTCCGGTTTACAACTTCATGGAGGCGTACGCGCCTGGCCCCGGTGAGATTCTTCTACAGGAGGAGACGATGCTGGCAGTCGATTTGCTGGGAGAGGGTCTGGCCTTATACCTTCAAGGCAAGACAGAAGCCCGCAAGCCTGCAGCAAACCAATGTCCGTTCTGCTACAGCCGCTCTGTAAGACTGCTTGGTAACAATAAAATTCAATGCCCGTTTTGCTTGATTGAAGGGACTCTTGACCAAAACTATCAAATCAACGTCTCCCAGGAAGCACTTGAGCACGCCTTTTGGACACCGGCACATCGCAAGCGCCATTTGGAAGACTGGATAAAAGCAACACGCGGCAGATATATGCAAAATCGCGATGCAATTAAGGAAAAACTTGAGAAATATAACTAAACAGACAGCCGGCAACTAAATTGCCGGCTGTCTGTCAGAGTTGATGAATTTGACGAAGGAGCCCAATGGTTCTGTATCAACAAAATTTAAACAGAGTAAAAACGTCCGATAATATATATTATGTGAACTAAATATAATTGCGCGGTCATATTTATTTGCATGCAACTCATCTGACAAAATTTTCACCGGCGGCAGGTTTATTGTCTTGAGGATAGAATAACTATACGCTGGTATCATATTTTATCGATTAAAGATGCGGGAGGTTACTATGGGAAAACCTACAAAGGAAAAAACGATTAAGGAATTTTTTCTATTTTCTTTAGCAGTAATGACCATCTTTGGTATTTTTGTCCGCGTGATCGTGCTGGCGCCTGAGCTGTCCGCAGCTGGTCCGATCTTAGTTAGCCATGGCCTTGATGGCCGCTATGAAGGCAACTGCGATATTTGCCATAGGCAGGAAACTGATTGGCATAAGGCTACTTTTGGTTATTTTGAAAACTGTATGCTCTGTCACGGCGGAGCTCCCAAAACCACTCATCCTGTCGGTGGCACTATGTCTTTCTGCCTCGGCTGTCATGAGGATATTGTGCCTTCTCATGATGCTATGTTTACTTTCCCCGAAGCAACGTATAATAACTGCCTAGGATGTCATCCGCCAGAGTAAGCACCATAGAGCTTGTTTCTAAACAAAACAACTGGTTATAATATATACCAGAACAAATTACTAAGATCCAGGATGTGACAAATGGAAATTAAATCCTTTAAGAAGCTTAAACTGTATGGCTTCAATAACCTCACAAAATCGCTCAGCTTTAACATGTATGATATCTGTTATGCAAAAAAAGAGGATGACAGGCGCGGCTACATTGATTATATTGATGAGCAATATAACGCGGAACGTCTCACCAGTATTCTTACAAACGTGGCAGTTATTATCGGCGCCACTGTTTTAAATATTGCTAAGCAAGATTACGACCCTCAAGGCGCCAGCGTGACGATTTTGATTGCCGAAGGCCAAGCATATGATGCCCAGTCAGAGAACGAAGCACCTGGGCCACTGCCTGAATCGATTGTCGGTCACTTGGATAAAAGTCACATAACGGTGCATACTTATCCGGAGAGCCACCCAGACGACGGGATCAGCACTTTTCGCGCCGATATAGACGTTTCAACTTGCGGTCATATTTCCCCGTTGAAAGCGCTGAATTACTTGATTCATAGCTTTGAGTCAGATATTATGACCATCGATTATCGTGTGCGAGGCTTTACCCGTGATGTTAACGGACGGAAATATTTTATTGATCATAAGATTAATTCTATCCAAAACTATATTCCCGGAAGCACAAAGGAAAAATATCAGTCGATTGATGTCAATGTTTATCAGGAAAATATTTTTCATACGAAGATGATTCTTAGAGAGTTCGACTTAGACAATTATCTCTTCGGTATTGCCAAAAAAGATTTAGCACCGAGTGAGCGACGTAAAATTAAACAGCGGCTAAAAAGAGAAATGTTGGAAATTTTCTACGGCCGTAATGTCTCTAAAGTATAAAGGCGGAGCTGCTTGACCTGCTTCGCCTTTATACTTTAGAGAGAACTGTTTATCTTGCAGTCCCTTCTAATAATCCACAAACGGTGACAACATAAACCATTATCACTAGTTTCGTGATTTTTTGTTTAAATCTTCTCCAGGCATATCCCCGGCAAACTTTTTGATGTCCTCCCGAATTGCCTTTTGTAACCGGCGATAAGCAACTGTCAATCCCCAAAGCCAGCTCGCTACCCACAGCATAGCCCAGAGAACGGCCACAGGCCAAACCAGTAGGCGGGGAGACAGCAGCAACGGCAAGAAAAAAAGGATGCGGTACGGAGCAGTAACAACATAAAAAATAGAACCAACAACAAGGAAAAGCATCTCCCACCCGCCACGGGGCACTGGAAACCAAAACTCTTCCGGCTTATACATTATGGCGACTCCCAAACGGTAATCAAATGGCATTACACCCGGCTGGTAAGCTCTGGGGGGTTATTCATTGTGACCCGAATCATCTCCGTTACAGATCGGATACCCCCACCCCTGAGGAAAATTCCCTCCCACAGGCGGTTGAAGCGGGGAAACCAACGGAACGGTTCAACTAGCACAATGGAAGTAACCTCGTATACGACTCCCTCATGTAAATGACGCACCAGCCCTACATAGCCCTTGCCCCACATCAGCACGGCTGCAGGGAACAGGAAAAGGTGTAGCAACAGGAGCACTTTCACAAGAAATTTAAACAGCGTCTTTTTCCGGCCTGCGGACATACAAACCATCCTTTACGGAGTGCAGCAGTTTCCAAAATCATCAGTGCCAGGCGTGGCCTTCTGTAATAGCTGCCAGCTTAGGCAGGCGGTAAAGCCCCCTCAACTCCATGGAGAACTGACAGACTGGCCACAGGATTACCACTGTTAGCATTGCCTTCTTCTTCCGGCTCATCTTCTCCCTCGCCATCGTTGTCGGGTGAGCCTTCGCCACAGCCTACCATCAACGCCATCATTAAAACGACCGCAATCATAAAAATAAACCACTTTTTAGTTTTCATTTGCTTGCCTCCATCTTCCTGTTTAACATGCACCAAATTTACAAAATACACCAGCTTGCACAATGTTAATTATATCAGTGGACAACAATTGATGCAACTTGCTGCCAATTGTGCTAAGCTTAACTAAGCTTTGATTTAAAAGTTCGTTACGTCCCTTTTAACTCCCTGGTTTTGCAGCAGTCAATTTAAGAGAAGTCTCTGAACCCCTGTAAACATCGAGTGTGCTGGGCTTTTTGTCAAATTTAGAGATATTTATTGTTGTGTATTGTTGTATTTTATGGTATAATAGATAGTA
>JAGXTN010000106.1 GCA_018333455.1 Dethiobacter sp.
ACGATCTGACACGAGGACGGATTACCTACCGTTATAAGTAGACGCGAAGAAGGAGGTTTTAGGATGAAAGTCAGACCATCTGTGAAGCCCATTTGCGAGAAGTGCAAGATTATTAAGCGTAAAGGCAGAGTTATGGTGATCTGCGAGAATCCAAAGCACAAGCAAAAGCAGGGTTAGTTTGTATAAAAAAGGAATACACTGGAAATTCTAATTACGTTGTGACAAGAAAGTGAGGTGCACATCCTATGGCGAGGATTGCCGGAGTCGATTTGCCACGTGAGAAGCGGGTGGAAATTGCGCTAACCTATATTTACGGCATCGGCCGCAAAACCGCACAGGACATCCTGGGCCAAACTGCCATTAACATGGATACGCGCGTCCGCAATTTGACTGAAGATGAAGTTAACAGGTTGCGCGAGTACATCGACAAGAACAATAAGGTTGAGGGTGACCTGCGCCGCGAAGTTTCGATGAACATCAAGCGTCTGATGGAAATCGGGAGCTATCGTGGGATTCGTCACCGCCGGGGCTTGCCTGTTCGCGGCCAGACTACAAAGAATAATGCTCGTACCCGCAAGGGGCCTAAGCGTACCGTTGGTGTGAGAAGGAAAAGTAAGTGAAGATAGGGGGGAAATCTCTTGGTTGCACGCAAAAAAACAGCGCGTCCGAAAAGGCGTGAGCGTAAAAACATTCAGCATGGTGTGGCCCATATCCAATCCACCTTTAACAATACCCATATCACCATCGCAGATTTGGGGGGCAACACCATTTCTTGGGCCAGCGCCGGAACAGTGGGTTTTAAGGGTTCTCGGAAATCTACGCCTTTCGCGGCGCAGATGGCTGCCGAAAATGCTGCCAGAACTGCCATGGAGCATGGTCTAAAGGAAGTTGAAGTATTTGTGAAGGGCCCGGGGTCTGGCAGAGAGGCTGCCATACGTTCTTTGCAAGCTGCCGGCTTGGAAGTAAACTTGATTAAAGATGTTACTCCCATCCCGCACAACGGGTGCCGCCCGCCCAAGCGGCGGAGAGTTTAACCTAAGGAGGTGGAATATTTTGGCTAGATATACAGGACCAGTTTGCAGACAATGCCGCCGTGAAGGTTTAAAGCTATACTTGAAGGGTGAGCGTTGTTATACGGAAAAGTGCGGCGTTAGCCGCAGGGGTTATGCGCCTGGCCAGCATGGCAAAGGGCGACGCGCAAAGACATCCGAATACGGCTTACAACTCCGCGAAAAGCAGAAGGTCCGCCGTACCTACGGTGTATTGGAGACCCAGTTCCGTAATTATTTTAGTGAAGCCGACCGACGCAAAGGTATCACTGGCGAAAACCTCCTGCAAATTTTGGAGTCCCGCCTAGACAATATTGTTTTCCGGATGGGGTTTGCCCTCTCCCGTCCTGAGGCGCGTCAGATGGTGAAACACGGCCATTTCAGTGTCAACGGTCGTAAAACCACAATTCCTTCCTTCCTGGTTCAACCAGATGATCTGGTGGCTGTCCGCGAAAACAGCCGTGATAAAGGACGCTTCAAAGACTTAGCTGAGTTGACAAAAAACCAGGGAAACATGGAGTGGCTGGAAGTTGACCGGGAGAGTCTTTCTGGGAGAGTGCTTCGTTTGCCAAATCGTCAGGAAATTGACCTTCCCGTTGCTGAACATCTCATCGTTGAGCTATATTCACGTTAAGTTTAGAGGAAAACGAAGTGCCCTCGCGTTGGCAATGGAATCGAGAAGGAGGGTTGGGATACTTTGATTGAAATCGAAAAACCCAAGATTGAGCGTGTTGACGGCCATGCAAACAATCGTTACGGTATGTTTGTGATTGAGCCGCTGGAGAGGGGGTATGGCATTACGCTTGGCAATTCCCTGCGTCGCGTGTTGCTCTCTTCCCTGCCTGGTGCCGCCATCACCAATATTAAGATTGAAAACGTGCTGCATGAGTTTTCTACTATTCCCGGTGTTTTAGAGGATACCACTGAGATCATCCTTAACCTGAAGCAATTGGCCATGAAAATCTATAGCGATGAACCGCAGACTTTGACGATCGTGGCCGCAGGTCAAGGCGTAATTACAGCGGGAGACATCAAACTTCCGGCTGATGTGGAAGTTTTGAACCCGGATATGCATATTGCCACGCTGGAAGAGGGCGGCAATCTGTATATGGAAATGACTGCCGTCAACAGTCGCGGTTATGTGCCTGCAGAACGGAACAAGCAATCTGGCCAGCCCATCGGCATGATTCCGATGGATTCCCTGTTTTCGCCGATTAAACGTGTAAACTACAAAGTGGAAGATACTCGTGTAGGGCAGCACACCGACTATGACAAGTTGACCATCGAGGTTTGGACAGATGGGAGCATCCGTCCGGACGAATCCATTAGCCTCGGCGCTAAAATCCTTTCTAAGCATCTCAACCTTTTTGTGAACCTCACGGAAAAGGTGGACGAAGTAGAGATTCTTGATGAAAAAGATGAGGACGATAAAGCCAAAATCATGGAAATGACGATCGAGGAACTGGATCTCTCCGTGCGCTCTTACAACTGCCTGAAACGGGCCGGCATCAATTCCATGCAGGAGTTGGTGCAAAAGAGCGAGGATGAGATGATGAAAGTCCGCAATCTCGGTAAAAAGTCGCTTGAGGAAGTCCTGCAAAAGCTGGAAGAGCTCAACCTGAGATTGCGCGAGAGCAACGAGTAAAGGAGGGAGAAGCCGTGGTATTAAGAAAATTCGGGCGCCGCAGTGGGCCCCGCCGCGCTATGCTACGCAACTTAGTCACATCTATGATTCTTGCCGAGAAAATTGTGACCACAGAAGCCAAAGCCAAACAAATTCGTAGCATCACTGAGAAGATGGTTACCTTAGGCAAACGCAACGATCTACATGCACGCCGCCAAGCACTGGCCTATCTCCTCGATGAGAATGCGGTAACGAAACTTTTTGAGCAGATCGCCCCGCGTTATGAGGATCGTCAAGGTGGCTATACCCGCATCTTGAAGCTTGGTCCCCGTCGTGGTGACGCTGCGCCAATGGCGATTTTAGAATTAGTCTAAGCAGAAAAATAGTGCCAGAAGAAAATCGACAATTTAGCCGTCGATTTTCTTTGCATGAAGACACTTATTTGTGGGGTGCGCAGTGGCGATTATTTCGGCAAGAGGGCTTGGTTATCGCTACCCTGCTGAAGGTTGCGGGGAAGTTTGGGCGCTAAAAGATGTTAATCTTAGCATAAATAAAGGCGAGTTTGTGGCGGTGCTGGGGCCTAATGGTTCCGGCAAGTCTACGTTTGCAAAGCAGATTAACGCTCTGCTAACCCCAACCGAGGGGGAAATGCTGCTAGACGGCCTTTCCACCGCAGACGCCACAAACCACTGGCGTATCAGGCAGAGAGCCGGCATGGTCTTTCAAAATCCCGATAATCAGATTGTGGCTACTACCGTGGAGGAAGATGTGGCTTTCGGCCCGGAAAATCTTGGCGTCCCTGCGGCGGAAATCAGGAGAAGAGTGGCTGAGTCGCTTGCCTTGGTAGGCATGTCCGCTTATAGACTGCATGCATCTCACTTGCTCTCCGGCGGACAGAAGCAGCGGGTGGCTATCGCCGGCGTCATTGCCATGCGTCCGGTGTGTCTAGTGCTTGATGAACCTACAGCCTTACTTGATCCCCGCGGGCGCCGGGAAGTAATGGATACCATTAGTCGTTTGAACCGAGAGGAAGGCATCACTGTCATTCATATTACGCACTTCATGGAAGAAGCATTGGCGGCGAGCCGCGTGCTTGTTCTTGGCCGGGGCAGGGTTGTTTTGGACGGAAAGCCGCGCCAGGTATTTCAGCAGCACGACGAACTGCGTGCTCTTGGTTTGGATGTGCCGGCTATTGCCGAACTGGTTCTTGAACTGCGGGCAGCAGGGCAAGAACTGCCGCCGGACGTGATGACTGTCGATGAGCTGGTGGCAAAACTATGCTCCTGAAACTGAGAAATATCAGCTATACATATATGCCTGGTACGCCTTTTGAGGTGGCTGCCCTGAAAAATATTACACTTGATATTGAGCAGGGAGAGTATCTGGCGATTATCGGTCAGACCGGCTCAGGGAAATCTACTCTCATCCAGCATTTAAACGGTCTGCTCCTGCCTACAACCGGTGAAGTTTATCTGGATGGAAAGCAAGTAAGCAAAGACAAAAAGGGGCTTGCCGCTATCCGCCGCCGGATAGGCTTGCTTTTCCAGTTTCCTGAGCAGCAGTTATTTGAGGAAAATGTGGCTTCAGATGTGGCATTCGGTCCGAGAAATCTTGGCTTGAGTGAGCAGGAAATAGCAGTGCGGGTGGACAGGGCGCTTCGGCTTGTGGGACTCGATCCTGCCGAGGTACGAGACCGTTCGCCCTTCTCTCTCTCCGGCGGTCAGATGCGCCGGGTGGCCATGGCAGGCGTGCTGGCAATGGAGCCCGACGTGGTTATTTTGGATGAACCTGCGGCTGGTCTTGACCCACGTAGTAAAGAGGAAATACTTAACCAAATTGATGCTCTGCACCGGGAGCATAAACTAACCGTTGTGCTTGTTTCCCATAGCATGGAAGATGTGGCTAGCCGGGCAGAAAGGCTGGTCGTCCTGGCCGATGGTGAAATTAGGTTAGCAGGTAGTCCGGCTGATGTTTTTCAGGATGCCGCCGTGCTGGAGGAATTAGGGCTGGCGCTTCCTCAGATGACCTTGCTAATGTATCGGCTCCGCCAGGCCGGCAAAGAAGTTCCCATGAATGTCTTTAGCATAAGCGCTGCTAAAGAGGCCATCTTGCAGATGATGGGTGGTGATAAGCGGTGAATATGTTTAAGAGCATTACCATCGGACAATTTTTGCCGGGAGAATCACTTTTGCATCGTTTGGATCCTCGCGCCAAATTTATCGCGCTTATTCTTTTTATTGGTACGGTGTTCATTTTACGAACCTTATTTGGCTATCTGCTCCTAGGGATTGTCCTTTTGGGGCTGCTGCAAATTTCTCAGTTACCGCTGCGCTACTTTTTCCGTGGCTTGAGGCCGGTTTTCTATATCACGTTGTTTACTTTAATCGTCCATTTTTTTATGACTAAAGGCGGCATAATACTAGTGCGTCTCGGGCCTCTCACCGTAGAGTCAGACGGTGTCTATCTCGGAATATTTATGGCACTGCGGATTATTTTTTTGGTGGTCTGCACATCGATATTGACGCTCACCACTTCACCCATCGCGCTGGCGGACGGCTTAGAGTACTTAATGCGGCCGCTTGCTAAAATTGGTGTGCCGTCCCATGAAATTGCCATGATGATGACGATCGCCCTGCGCTTCATCCCGACGCTGATGGAAGAAAGCGAAAAGATCATGAAGGCACAGCTGGCTCGCGGCGCCGACCTTGAAAGCGGCAACGTCTTCCGCCGCGCCAAAAGTCTGGTGCCTCTCCTGGTCCCGCTTTTTGTCTCCGCCTTTCGTCGCGCCGATGACTTGGCAGTCGCCATGGAAGCACGTTGCTACCGCGGCGGTGAAGGGCGCACCAGGATGCGTGAACTGCAAGCCACGCCTCTTGATTACTTCGCCGTGTTCTTTTCCGCCCTTTTACTAATTGCTATGGCTTGGAGCCAAGTTTAACTTAGCTTGCCTCTTTGCTGATGGAGTGAGTGTTTAATGCAAAACATTAAACTGATAATCGGCTATAATGGCACCCAATATCACGGTTTTCAGCTACAAAAAAATGCTGTCACCATTCAGGAGCAACTAGAAAGAGCTATTCACACCGTTTTTGGCCATCCTGTCCGGGTTGTCTCCGCGGGCCGCACAGATAGCGGTGTGCACGCAGTAGGTCAGGTAGTGAGCTTTTGCAGTGCTTCCCGCATACCGGTAGAGCGGATTCCATATGCTCTTAACTCGGTGCTGCCGAGCGATATTGTCGTGAGCCGGGCAGAGAAAGTTTCCGAGCTGTTTCATGCTCGTTACAGCGCGGTAAGCAAGATGTACACCTACACTATTGATAATGCGCCACACCCCCGAGTACTGGTGCGTCATTGCGCGTTCCATCTGCGCGTTCCCCTTGATTTGTCTTTAATGAGAAAAGCTGCCGCCACGCTGTTGGGCAGGCATGATTTTAGTTCATTTATGGGCAGCGCTTCTGCTGTAAAAACTACGGTGCGACTGCTTTTACAGTTGGATGTGGATGAGTCGGACGGTTTTATTACTATTACTGCCGAGGCAAACGGATTTCTCTATAACATGATGCGTATTATTGTCGGCACGCTGGTTGAAGTGGGGTTAGGCAAGCGGGCAGCGGACTTGCAGCCGCTGCTGCAAGTAAAAGACCGGAGTGCTGCCGGCTGGACCGTTCCACCGCATGGTTTAGTCTTGCAGGAGGTAAAATATTAACATAAAATTATGCTTTTGCTTGACAGTAACAGTCAAACTGTTATAAAATAGCGCTGTGTCCAAATCGTCGTTTTCCGCCCCGTTAACGGTGTTTTGTCCGCGAGTACTGCGTTTGCAAGGAGGAAAATTAATGCGCACCACCTATATGCCAAAAGTCGGACAGATTCAACGGAAATGGTATATCGTCGATGCTTCCGGTAAGCCTTTGGGCAGGTTGGCTACTGAAGTTGCCCGCTTGTTACGCGGCAAACATAAACCAATCTTCACTCCCAATATTGATACTGGCGACCATGTCATTATTATCAATGCGTCTAAAGTTGTGCTGACAGGTAATAAGGCAGCACAGAAATTCTACTACCGCCATTCTGGTTATCCCGGCGGGATGAAGAAAGTCTCGTATGGAACCCTGATCGCCACTAAACCCGAACGGGCAGTTATGCTGGCAGTTAAAGGGATGATTCCCCATAATCGCCTGGGAAGTGCGGTGTTAAAGAAAGTCCGCATTTATAGAGGCACCGAGCATCCGCACGAAGCACAGCAGCCAGAAGTTTGGGAATTTTAAGGCAGAAGGGAGGAAGTTGAATGCCAACAGCTGAGTTTTATGGTACAGGCCGCAGAAAGAGCGCCATTGCCCGTGTTCGTCTGGTTCCCGGCAATGGTCAGATCTTGATCAATGACAAAGATATCGATACCTATTTTGGTCTAGAGACATTGAAGCTGATTGTCCGTCAACCGCTGAAGCTGACTGAGACGGTCGGAAAATTTAATATAATCGCCAGAGTCGAAGGGGGCGGTACGACCGGCCAAGCCGGCGCAATCCGCCTGGGGATTGCCCGTGCTCTGCTCAAAGCAGAAGGCAACTATCGCCCTGCGATGAAAAGTGCCGGTTTCCTAACTCGCGACCCGCGGATGATTGAACGCAAAAAGTATGGACTGAAAAAAGCGCGTCGCGCACCGCAGTTCTCCAAACGGTAATTGCTTGCGAGAGATGCGGCTGTTACTGCCGCTTTTGCTGCGCAGACCGGCATGCTTGCTGAGCTGCTGGTGAGGGCTTGAACGAGGGAATAAATTAAGAGCACCAGTTCGCTAGTTACCTGAACTGGTGCTCTTGTATTAAGGTTGGTGAAGGAAGCTAATGGAGTCCAGACAACTTTTGCTGGCGGGAGCAAAAAAATCTCTACCGATTGTGCTGGGTTACCTGCCTCTCGGTTTTGCCTATGGCGCGCTTGCCAGTATTGCCGGCATCAGTCTGCCCTTGATTGTGATGATGTCGCTTTTGGTCTTTGCCGGAAGCGCACAGTTTATTTCCGTTAGTATGCTGGCGGCAGGTGCCGGCAGTCTCTCCATCGTCGCCACCGTCTTTCTGGTCAACTTGCGTCACCTGCTGATGAGCGCATCATTAGCTACCTACCTTCCGCAATTTCCCCGTAAGTTTTTGCCGCTTTTAGCCTTTTGGCTGACCGATGAAAACTATGCCGTGGCCTGCTGCGAGTTTCGGGAGAGTGAAAAAAACCATCTGTACATGCTGGGACTATTTGGTACAGCCTACGGCGGTTGGGTGGCAGGCAGTGCCTTAGGCGGGATGCTAGGCGGCTTTTTCACCAGCCCCAGCGCCTTAATAACGATGGAGTATGCCCTTTATGCCATGTTCATTTTTTTGCTTGTCATACAGTGCACTGAACGCAAGCTGCTTTTTGCCGCTTGTATCTCTGGGGTATTGTCACTGCTTTTTTATTTGACTATACCTGGTAGTTGGTATATTATGCTGGCGGCAGTTTGCACTGCAACCATGGGGGTGATGGCTGAAAAATGGATGAGCTAATAATCTTAATCTTCGCGATGGCTGCCGTTACTTATCTGCCCCGTTTTTTGCCGATGTATGTGTTAGCACGCATGGAAATACCGAGAGTGCTCATTCTCTGGCTACGTTATATCCCGATAGCAGTGCTTGCCGCCTTAATTGTTCCCGGCGTCACCACAGTCGAACGGCAAGTCTATTTAACTTGGGGAAATTCCTATTTCTTTGCGAGTATCATCGCATTTCTCGTTGCTTGGCGCTCAAAAAACATGATGCTCACTGTAACTGTGGGCATGGGAGTCGTCCTGCTGCTGCAGTCTTTTCCGCTTAGCTAAGCGGAATACTCAGCGTTTAGTTAAGAGATTACGTCGGAGGAATATTTCGTTTCGCAGCGTAGCACAATAAGACAAACGCTGAGGAGGGATATAGCGGTGGCTGACACATTCACTGTAGGCAATCTGAAAGTAACTAAAAAAGTGGAGCAAGACCGGATCGACTCTTTTGTACAAACACTGCCGCCAGAAAAAAAAGCAGATCTCAAAGATGTCATAATGGCTCTGCATCAAGAAGGACTAATTGATATCGAAGAACTCCACTAAAAAGAGACGGCAGCGTCTCTTTTTCTTCATTATGGGTTGGTGTATAATATAGGAAAAGAGAGACAGAGGCATAATATGGCAAATAACCATCCTCCTTTGGTAAAAGGGGAGACTATCGAACTAGCTATTGAAAGTCTCAACCATGAAGGTGAAGGCGTGGGCAGATTCCGCGGGTTCACTGTTTTTGTTCCCAACGCTCTGCCTATGGAAAAGATAACCGTCAAAGTCATCTCTTTGCACAAGAATTATGCCCGTGCTCTTCTGCAATCAATTGCAACAGTTTCGCCGCAGCGAGTAATTCCGGTATGTGAACAGTATGAACAATGCGGCGGCTGTCAGTTGCAACACATTGCTTATGCTGTTCAACTGCAGTTGAAGCAAAAGACGGTAGAAGCAGCACTGCAACGCATTGCCGGGCTTTCTATGCCGGTGCTTCCCATATTAGGGATGGAGCATCCCTGGCATTATCGCAATAAGGCGCAAGTACCTATTGGTCAACAGAAGAACAGGATCGTAGCCGGTTTTTACGAGAAACGAAGCCATAACATTGTCGAGCTAAAATGTTGCCATATTCAACGCCAGGCAAACGATGCTGTAATCCACACTGTCCGTAATATTTTGCAGACATTAGGTATTACTGCCTATCAGGAAAAGGAGCACCAAGGCCTTGTCCGCCATGTTCTTGCTCGGACATCTTTTGCTACCGGAGAAACCCTTGTTGTCATTGTGGCTAATGGTACAGCTCTGCCAAAGCAAGAGCTGTTTTGCAATGCCTTGCGGGAAGCTATTCCCAATCTTTGCGGTATTGTCCAAAATGTCAATACCCGGCGCGGCAACACTATCCTAGGGAAAGAGGATATCACCCTCTGGGGGCGTCCCTGGCTGCGTGAAAAGCTGGAAGACTTGGAGTTTCATGTTTCCCCCCGCTCCTTTTTTCAGGTGAATCCTAGCCAGACCAGTCGCTTATATCAGAAAGCGCTGGAATATGCCGCCCTATCGGGCCAAGAAACTGTGTTTGATCTCTATTGTGGGATCGGGACCATCTCGCTCTTTCTCGCGCGCAGCGCGGCAAAAGTGATTGGCGTAGAATCGCTGGCAGCAGCGGTGGAGGATGCCCGTAAAAATGCTTCCATAAACAATATCTCAAATGCCACCTTTTATGTGGGCGCAGCAGAAACAGTCGTGCCCTCGCTCTATAAAAAAGGCTTTCGCGCCGACGTCGTAGTAGTTGACCCTCCCCGCAAAGGATGTGACCAAGTTCTCTTGGAAACAATTATTAAAATGTCTCCGCAGCGGGTCGTTTATGTTTCCTGCAACCCAGCCACATTAGCCAGAGACATCAAATTCCTTGCTGAAAATGGCTTCAACCCCGTCGAGGCCCAACCAGTCGATATGTTCCCGCACACAAACCACGTTGAGACGGTAGTATTGATGTCAAGGGTAAAGTAGTGAGTGTGTATAAAAGCCTTGAAATAAAGGCTTTCCGGGGTTTGAGCGTGAAAATCGGATAAGCAATAATCGTGAAAATATCTGTTTGTGGAAACAAGTCCAAAGGCATGATTTTGAACGTGACAGAGCGATTTAGATGTCGGTACTTAGTGAGTAGTCGATTTAGATAACATGGGTTTGCAGTGGTCGATTTAGATGTTTTTGAAAATTGAGGTTAGCAGTCAGGTTGGATGGTATTAAGTTCTTAGTAATTTGCCGAAACGATTCGATAAAAATAAATGGAGGGTCAAAATGAACAAGGGTTTAGAAATAAATGATGAGAATATTTCATTTGAACAGTATTTTGAGTCAGATAATGTTTCTTTAGAAACACAAAAAAAGCTGACCACAGTAGATATTTTAGCAATCCCCCGAAAGTATCAAGACAACGAGTTTTATTTTGCTCAAGAAACTATTAATTTCTTGAAGTATTGCAGACGAAATAATCCTCCAGGGTTACGTCAAAGTCGAGTAAGATATAATAACAACAAATAATTTTAATACGCCACTGGTCTTTTCTTTTTTGATCTGCTAAAATGTAGTTAAATACATTTTTCGATCAAAAGAGGAGTCTTGAA
>JAGXTN010000163.1 GCA_018333455.1 Dethiobacter sp.
CGCCCTGTCAATCAAATCTCTGATGTTTAAGCGTCCTTTTTCAGCGCCGCTGTCTACCGTAAATTCCGTCATAAACCCATTCTTGCCAAGAGTATGCCTGACAGTCGTAACTATCCCCAGAATCTGAGTTCCGTCATCTGAAATGATCCTTGCTTCATCGCCAACCAATAGGTGCGGACGTACCGGCCCGACGAATGTTTCAACTATACCCGCCTCAGAGAGCCTTGCGGCTATACCGTCGATGATAGCCTGAACCTCGGTTTGCTCCGAATTATCCGGAAACTGGATATGCAGCGTCTTTTGCGGCGCCAGTATCCACATCTGCTCTACCGTAACAGGCGAGTACAGATAACTCATGCCGCTTGCGGTGTTAAAGCGTCCGCACACTTTAGCATATATCCCTTCATCGTCCCGTGCAATGTCACGGCTCCAGACATCTTTTCCCCTCTCAAAAGTGTACGCACTGTTTACCTGAACGGGAGGGTACGAAACTGCCGACCCTACGACAATCCTGCCTTCCATCGTTTCTAGCATAACCCAGCTCAACGCGGCTCTAATCAGCTCGTTTAATGCGTCGAGCACCCCTGTTTCAGGTGTAAACCGAAAACATCGCGGACAATTTGCTCCTGCCAGTCGATCAGCTCAAAGGGCTTGCCTGCCCAGGCGCCTTTGGTGTGGGAGAGGGCTTGAATAAAAGACACGGCGTAGTCGGCAGCGGCTTTGTCATAACCCTCACCGCCGGTACAGCCGAAGGTTGAACGGGAAAGCATTCCTGAGGGGGCACGCTTTAGCGATAATCTCCTGGCTGGATTTATTGCCAGCGAAATATCTGCCGGATTAATTGCCAGCAGTACAATAATGGGCTCGTCAATCAGAGAAGACATTGCGGCGACATTTGCACAACTCCATACTAAAAAAGTACAATATGGGCTGATGCTATTGCGCATGATGAAAGAAAAGGGCTGGTTGGTTGCTCCTCCTCTACATAAACCCACGTCCGCTGACGAATAACACTGTGGCGATACAATTCGCCACTTTTTTTATGCCGTCTGTCCGTCATTGACAATACGTTGCCCGCACTTCTCCAATAATTCTAAAAGATACCGTTTTCCTAACGCGTCGCACTTTGACAAGAGTGAAAGGGTTGCCAGCACATCGTCCTCCGCTCTGTGTGCCCGGGCGGTAGTTATCCCGTGTGCCCGCAGCAAATTCTGCAGCCCCCGGGACGGAAAACCTCTGCCGTACCAGTCTATGCCCGACATGGAACAAAGCCAGGGCTTTTGCTTGCTGACAGAAAATAGCTTTTCAACAAAACCCCGGTCAAACCGGGCGTTATGGGCAACAATAAACTCTCCCGTATGTAACATGACCTCTATCCGGGCATGATCCAGGCATTTGCCCCGTAATTCACTGATGCGAAGACCGTGCACACGTGCCGCTCCCGCAGAGATTGGCACCCCCGGTTCCCGTAACCCAGTGTAGCGGTCCACTACCCTTGTAATTTCTCCGCTCTCGCGCTGGAATTCAAACAGGCACACAGCCAACTCCACAATTTCTTCTGTTTTTGCACTAAGCCCTGTAGTCTCAACGTCCACAAAGCAAGCTAGCCCGACTTCCACCAACATTACCGCCTTTCTGCATATCCTGATATGTATAAGGAGGCCCCATAGGGGACAGTTGTTCTGAAATATGCAAAAGCACCCCCCGTAACAATTCTTCTACGATTTATTGCTTAATCCTGCATGGTTTAGGCATCAGCAAAGTACAGTAGACAAACAAAGTTGGGACAAAAAACCTGTCCCCATCTCCCGTTACAACTCAATACGGGTACCCCCCAGCATCCTGGCTGTTTCCGGGTCACAGGTGGTAATAATCATCTGACGCTCCTGAGCATAATCCCGTACCATCTTTGCTGCCTGCTCTTTTCGCCCGGGATCCAGATCCACAAGCGGATCATCCATTACCATAAACCCTTTTGCTCCCTCCAGCAGAAACTCAGCCATTGCCAGGCGTAGCGCCAGAGCAACACCTCTGGTGGTCCCGGTGGAAAGAAGCTCCACAGGCAATTCATTGCCGCCTGAAGTACAAATACGTTCCGGCAGTGCTCCTTCCAGTCCAACCGCAGTGTAACGGTTCCCTGTGGCAGGCGCCAGATAGCGGACAAAGGCCTCCACAAACGGTGTAAACGTTTTACTGTCTATCTGCTCTGTAACCCGCCAGAACTCTGCTTCCACTTCCAAAATTGCATTCGCTTCTTTTTTTAAGCGCTGCAGCCGAATTTCCGCCTCATCCTTCGCCTGAGCCAATTCTTCTACTGTCTCTTGAGGCGCGTGCCGCTGCGTATTTGCAATTTCATCTTTTTGCTGCCTGATCTCCTCATCCAGCTCTTTTAAACGCGCCCTACCGGTTGCAAGCGCTGCAAAAAATTCATCTGTACTGGCAAATGCCTCCGGCAGTACCGCTAACGCTGCCAGCTGCTCCCGTACTTTTTTTGCTTCTCCGCGTAAATCCGCAAGGTTATCCATGACATCATCGTGACTGCCAAATTCCTGTTCCCATTGTGTAATCTGTGCGCGCAGCCGTGCAATTTCTTCGTCATCCTGGGTCACTTTTGCAGCAAGCTGTATCTTTTCAGCCAGCACAACATCCGCCTCCCGGGTCTGCGTTTCCACCGGCAGGGCCGCCACAGACGACTCCACTTCCTCAAACGTCCTCTTATCCCCCAGGATTCCCTCAAGCCGTGCCTGCAAGGTTGCGGCTCGGGCATGTAAGCTGTTTTTCGCCTCCAGCACTTCTTTGGCCTGAGTCAAACCGGCAAATTCCAACTTCTTAAGCCTTTCCGCCATGCTGCCCTGCAGTGACCGAATCTCCTCCAAAATCTTATCCACATCTTCCTGCCCCGCCTGCACTTCCAGTGACCAGTCAGCCGCAGATATGCGCAGGCGCCCTTCGCCGGTAAGTGCCACCACACCGTTAACCTGCACCGATTCTTCCTGGCCCAGACCGGAGGTTACAGTAACACTAAGCGGTCCAGCTGCCGACAGTTTTGCCGTCAGCTTCATGGCCTGCAGTTGAGCTTCCCTGCGGGTAATCGTTTCTACGCAGGATTCAAGCCACGTAATATCCTCGGCAGAAACACGCTGCTGTAGACGAAGTTGAGCTTGTACATCTTGTAATTCCTTCACCAGGGGCAAAGCCTGACTGTAAAGCTGCCGTAAAACCCGGGCGTCTGCCGCTGATCTGGATGCCTGCCACTCCACCTCTAGAGCCTCCAGGCGTCTTTTATCCACCTGCTGCTGCTTCCCCAGATTTGCCAGACGCTCTGAGGTTTTTGGCCATTGGGCATTAATTTCCTTTAATTTTACTTCCCCGGCAGCCACCTTTAATAGTTCTGCCTCCACAAGTGAGCGCTTGCGGATATCATTGTCCAGTCCTTCCAGCATTGTCACATGCGGCTCAAGTACCGCCTTTTCCCGGATAGCAGCTTCCAGCTTACCCATGGCTGCATCTAAACGTTCTTCCGCTTCCCGGGCAACACGCAGCCTCCGCTTTATATGCTCCACTTGATAGTACCCTTCCAGCAGTCGGCCCCCGTTTTTGTAGGGCCTGTCAATTCCTCTGTTGCCTTTTGGGCCATCCAGTTCTACATCCCAATAGTGTAAAAGGTCTTTTTTAGGATCCTCAATCGCCGCTGCCAGCTCATCAAGGGATACACCACCGGCTTCAAACAAGGCCGCCCGCAGTGCCTCACCCAGGGTGTTGGCCGCTTCTCTGTTGTCCCGCATTAATGATACCGTTTTTAGCATTTCATCCTGCCGGGCAAACAGTACCCCTTCATACGTTCCCCGGCCAAACCCAAGGATGTCCGCCAGCCGTTGCTGTACTGCGTCTTCACTTGTAAAAACACCGCCACCGTCTATCGCCAATCGACAAAGACGTGATTCACCCCAGGAACGGCTCAGGGTATAGCCATGCCCCTCCCGGCAGAGAAACTCAACCGTAACGGCTATCGTGTCACCCCCGGTCACCGGCAGAAACTTAGCCAGGTACTCTTTCCATTCCCGGGAATTCTTCTTGCTATCGGTGGGAAGAAACAGGGAAGCAAACAGAGCGTTAACCATCGTACTTTTACCGGCTTCGTTAGGGCCCAGCACCACATTAAGGCCCGGCACAAACTCCACAACGCGGTCTCGTACACCACCAAACGTCTCCAGTCGCAGCTTCCGGATAATCATTTCTTCACCTTCTTTACCAATTCATAGGCAAGCTGCAGCGCTTCAGGGTTTCCACGCCCGGCCAGCGCCGAGAGAAACAACTCTGGAAACGAACCTGCGGGAAACTCCTCGGAAATTACGTTCTCTGTCACTGCCATACCAAGCGCCCCGTCATCCAACTCCAGGTAAGCTACTTTCTCCGCCAGTTCCCGGAAAAAAGCGCCCCGTACCTTATACTCATCCCGCGGCACAACGCCTGACACCGCCAGCTTCATCAATACTGTTTCCCCGCCTGCCTGCGCCATAAACGGTGTCAATTCCTCCAGGCTCTTAATTTCACACGCCACATCCCTAAAGTGATAAATTCCTGTGCGCAGCAAACGGCTGACACTGCCGCCTGCCGTAAATTCCCTCAGCCAGGCATACCCCTGGTGCCCACAGTCAAATCCGTCCGGCTCCGGTGTTCCGCAGTAAGCAAACCCGCAGTTTTCTGCCGGCTCCGCTTCCGGGTGACACACGTGGGTATGCCCCAGAAACCAGTGATCCAATCCAGCATTCAACAGTTCGCCCCGCTCCATGGGAAAATACCGGCCGTCCAGGTCCGGGGAGATCCCCAACACCGTACCGTGGGCTACACCGAAATGCCACGTTGCTTCCGGCCTGCCGGCCAGCTCCTTTATCCAGCTCACACGGTTCTCCGCGGAATGCTTGCGGTCGCACGGTGCCGGATAAAGTACCGCATCCAAATCGTAGTCCTGTAGGCAGTAGGCTTCTGTGTTTTTCAGAAGCAGCACTTGCTCCGGGCAATTTTCGGTAAACACTTTCCATAGTTGTGACCCCTCACTGTAATAGTCGTGGTTTCCCGGCAGTACTGCCACACAATTCCCCTCAAACCGGCCCAGAATGCCGGCCGCCTGCAACACAGCCTCTTTCCCGACCGTTTGCGTATGAAACAGGTCTCCGGCTACCACAAACAACTGGCAATTCTCCCGGTTCGCCGTTTCCACCAATTTCTCCAGCACGGCAAAACGTGCTTCCTGCAGCATTTGCCGCAACGCCTCCGGATAGTTTCTTGATGTATGTTTCATGCCCAGGTGCAAATCCCCGGTATGTAAGACCTTCATATGTGTACCTCCAAATTCTTAAACTTCTACATTTACCACAATAACATTTGCCATAGACACGTATGTGTCCTGCTGTAAAAAAAAAGAAACCGGGAAACCCCGGTTTACGGTTCAGTAATCTCCTCAGCTACACCGGCCAGCTTTTTCGCATAGCCGGCATACGCCTCCAGGGGTGTGTTAAGCCGAACCACCAGCTTTGCTCCGTCCGGAGAGCCGCCGCCATGCATGCAGCCGGGTACTCCGGCGCCTATTGAGAGCCATTCCGCCAGCCGCGCCAGCCGGGCCCGGCTTTCCGCCGTGGCTTTACTGGCTTTCAAACTCTTTTGCACCCAATGCCCGTATTCTTCATGGTGAAAATCTGCAAACGAAGGAAAGCAGCCGGTTTCCACCAACCCTCCGCACACATCCTGCAACAGCCGCCTGCTTTCATACGGCAGTGTAGCCACATGAACTTTATTAACATGCGCCAATGTATCATCAGCCAACCAGACCCCGGCAGGGTGCTGCCGGCCCAGAGCAATGGCGCCCGCTCCCATCCCAAACGTCGTCTCGTTATTGATCGCCATCTGCACCAGTTTTTCAGTAAACTTTTTGGCAGACAAACCGTTGGCCCGGGCCATTAACACCGCCGCACCCACCATTACGTCTCCCTGTCCGGTGACACAGCCGCCGATGCAGGCACGGTAATTCGCCGTGAAATAACGGATTACCGCAGCAGTATACTTATATTCGCCGCACATAAACACCCGCTCATTTGGCACAAACACGTTGTCAAACAACAAATAGGACTGGGTAATTCCCGTCTCTACCGGACTGTCAAAACCCGCTTCCATTTCCCGGTTGTCACTGGGCCGGCGGCATTCCACCAGCGTCAGCCCCTCTGCGTCCCGCGGCACCGCAAACGAAACAGCGTAGCCACTGTCCCCTTCCCGATAGCCGCTCCCCGGCAGAACAAATATCTCATTGGCCGCGGCCGCGCCCGCAATCATGGCCTTAACACCGCGCACCACAATACCGTCGTCACGCTTTTCCACCACATGTACAGTAACATCTGTATCTTCCTGCTGAGACGGTACTTTACTACGGTCACCCTTCGCATCCGTCAAAGCACCTGCTACCACCAAACATTGCTCCTGACACTGTGCAGCCCATGCCCTTAGACGTCTGCTGTAGTCCGTCCCCAGTTCACTGTCCATTTCAAAAGTTACAGCCCGCATGGTGTTCATGGCATTCCAGCCCACACATAACCCCCCAGTGCAGCTGCCGGTCTCCCGGAATGAATGCCGCTTCAGACGCATATTGGCCAATACATCATCCATCGTAGCCAACACACTAGTAAACCGCATAATCCTTTCACCCGTTTCGGGTGAAACTACGGTGAATATTTCCTCCCGCTCCGGGTCGTGTGCTGCATCGAACGCCCGCGCATGGCTTTCCACCACCCGCCGGGTCACAGGATCGGTTACCACATCCTCAATCAGCTGGCCAAACTTATAAATGTTAGGTCTCATATCCCGCAAAGATGCCAAGTAGTCTTCCCGTGTCTTTAACGACATTGTCTCCCCTCCCAACCAGTTTCAATCACACCGTAACAAATATATTCAGAATTGTCAAACAATTATTACCACTCTGCCCGTATTGCCATACTTCACTTCAAATTTTACCGGTATCCCCTGTTTTAAGCTCAATAACTTTTCTTGCTACATTCTCGCACATGCCCTAAAAACCCGCATGGTTATTGAATTTATTTCGCTCCTTTTAGGCTCTCTGTCACAGCCTGACGAATCGCTTCCGCCGTCTTTTCCCTCTCCTCTTCATTGCGGTACGGCCGACGTTTCCAGAGAAGCTTTGGTGAAAACAAACCGTCCCCTTTCCAGCGGGGCACTACATGAATATGCATATGCGTAAAAAGAACCTTCCGCCCCCAAGGCCTGCTGCACCGCCTGTGATAACAACTGAGTGTTTCGCATCACCGACTCAAGTAAGTTTTCAGGCAAATCATCCAGTGTATCTACATGCTCCTTCGGCACCAGCAGACAGTGCCCTTTTAACAACGGCTTACTATCCAGAAAGGCCAAAGAAACATCATCTTCAAAGACAATCGAACCTTTTTCCTCCCCGCGTATTATTTTGCAGAACACACAGCTTTTACCCATTGAAGTCTCACCTTCACCTTTATTCATATCGTAAACAATCATGTCACCTAAAACTAGCTCTTCAATGTGTTTACAATTCTTCCTTTGTTACTTTTTCCCTTTTTAGGAATGGTATGTTTTTCCCCAGACAGCCTGCAGGACATTCTAAAAGTATGTCAAAAATATACAGCATATGACGTGAGGAGGGAAACGATGAGTACGTATGCCCGTAACCGTGACTATCCTGAAGCATTAATCAAAATGCTGCTTACCATTATCAGCAAAACTCCTGACGGGGGTGCCACGATAAACGACGTCAAAGATGCGTACGAGGAAGTTCGGGAAAGCCGTCCCCATGACAAAACCATCCACCGTGCCATTAAACGACTGAACATCCTCTTTGACCCTCTGGCCTACGAAGACTACGACCCGGAATATCCCCCTGCCATTGAGACCATACGGCAAAACAACCAGACACGTTTCCGTTTCACCAAAGACCTGGCTGCCAAACCGGTTGACCCCGGTGCTGCCTTTCTCATGGCGCTTAGCCTCTACCCGCAGCAGCGCGGGATGCTGGGTGACCAGTTTGAAGTAGTAATGAAGCTGGTTTTTGAAGAGATCTTCAGCAAGCTGGCCTCATATACCAATCTTCATAAAGACATTGAAAGATATATCTATGTTACCGGATCCGGCCCCGTTGAGCCGCAAAAAAGTTTTCACACCATCGAAAAAATCCTGCAGGGGATTCGGCTGCAGAAAAGGGTGAGCTTTCAGTATTTACGTACGTATGACGGCGCCCTTACCCATCGGACCGTAGAACCGTACGGCCTTATCTGCCGCTTTAACAGCTGGTATCTGGTAGGCCGCTGCTGTGACAAGAACGGCCGCCGTATCTTCCTCCTCAGCCAGATTCGCTCCATCCGTCTGGTGGAAAACAGTGTTTACACTCTCCCCGAAGGTTTCTGCCTTCAGGACGAATACTGTACCAGTTGGGGTGTCTGGACAACAAACGAGGCCCTGCCCCCGGAAACCATCCGTCTACGTGTGGGTAAAGGCCTCGCTGAGAAATTCTATGCCACCCGTTACCATGACAGCCAGCAAACCAAGGAACTGCCGGACGGAGACATAGAAGTAACCTTTCAAATCACCGGGGCTCAGGAAATGCTGCCTTGGCTTTTAGGCTGGGGCTCCGCAATCGAACTGCTGGAGCCGGCCTGGCTTGTGGTAGAGCTTAAAGCCCAGTTGCAGAAGACACTCTCCCTTTATACGTAAAAGCACCTGTATCTTAGTCACTGTTACAAATTATTAAGTATTTATAATTGATTCCACTGCAATAACTCGCCCAATATATGGAATTTATGAAAAACAAAAAGACCAGAAAATAACCTATAAAAGCCTATAAACACTGGGTTTTGCGGCCTTTTTATGCTATAATAGAAGAAGAAATATTACACAAATATAGCAGATAAAGGTGGGAATAAGCATGTTTAAACCCAATAATAATCACAACCAGCAAACGCTTTCAGATAGCACGCAGTGGATGGACAAACGTATTCGGGAAAAGCTTGAAAAATCGTGGGCACCCATCTTCTATGAGCATGTGTTCAGCAAGATTGACGAAGAACCCTTTGCTGTTTTGTATGGAACGACAGGCAAACCGAACTTCCCTGTAAATATTCTGCTCTCTTTAGAGTATATCAAGCATATGAAAGACAGCAGCGATTTAGAGCTTTTGGACAGTTTTTATTTCGACTACCTTGTAAACTATGCTGTTGGTATAAAAACACTCGGTGAAATGAACCTCGCTGAAAGAACTCTCTACTATTTCAGAGAACGCGTCTATCGGTATTGCCTGGAAAATCCTGAACAAGAACGGCTTTTATTCGACCAGTTCATTAATCTGCTGCATCATTTTGCTCAACTTGCCGGAATTTCATTGGAAGAACAAAGGACCGACACAACTTATTTCATGAGCAATATTAAAAAGGCCGGCCGGATATCTCTGGCCTATGATGTGCTCACCAAGGCTGTCAAAGCAATCCCTGAAAGTCAGCGGACAGATGCCCTTATCAAGGTTCTGGAGCCAAATTTCAAAACCGATGTCCTTTATCGTGCCAAGGCACAGGAAGCAGACAGCAAGCTTGCTTTACTGTTGAACCTCTGCCAGGAAGCTCTTTCCGTTTTGGAGAAACAGAGACCGGGCTCAGACGAAGTCCGGCTCGTCCGGCGTTTTTTGGACGAACAAGCTACGACGAATGAAGAAAGCGGGAAATGGGTTCCCAAGCCAAAACAAGAGATTTCATCCACTTCCCTCCAGTCGGCGTATGACGAAGATGCCACATATCGCAAGAAAGGGAATGTCGGTCACAGCGGCTACACGTTGGAACTCTCCGAGACATGTGACAAAAACAATCCTTTTCAGCTGATCACCGACTATGACGTCAACCCGAATAATATCAGTGATGTTGAAATCCTTGAGGGAAGACTGGAAACGATCAAGGAGAATACCGGCTGTACGGACATGTACGTGGATGGAGGCTTTCACTCTGAGGGGGTCCATCAAACCGCAAAAGAAAAGGAAATAGAGATCCACTTGACCAACATGAGCGGAACAGAGCCGACAAAGAAGCTCCCTGTGTCCGAATTTGACATAGATGAAACCACCAATGTCATTAATAAATGTCCCGGAGGGTATATTCCTACCCGTGCCGGAGTACGCAAAGGGCAGACATCTGCACATTTTCCCCATGAAGCCTGTGACAATTGTGAGTATAACAACCAATGCTACAGTAAAAAGCAAAGTAAAGACTGTGTTGTGCGCATCACCCTTAAAGCAGTAAATGTGAGCCGGGAACGCGATAAAATGAAGGCAAACAGGAAAGAAAACACCAGTAAGAGGGCTGCGATCGAAGGAACCAATTCTGCCTTGAAACGCACAGGGCTGGATAAACTTGATGTGCGCGGCAAGGCCAAAAGCACGGTTGTGTGCGGATTAAAAGTAACAGCACAAAATATCAAACGAGTCATCAAATGCCTGCAAGGGGGCTATAAACCCAAAAATTCCAAGATTCCGAGTGACGGGATACCTGTGCCCGTTTTTAGCTAAAGCAGGGTAAAAGATTCATGGAACCGGGAACAAACGGTGAAATATGAGCAAATAGCTGTCTAAAAACTGTCTCCCAACCCCGGATATTTCCTTAAAATGGCATATGCGTTGGATTATCCGGGGCCGGATGACTACTTGTATTTTGTTTCTGCAGTGGAATCTTATATTTATCTGCAACGAAAAAGAGCTTGAATCCGGAAAGTAGATTCCACAACTTCTCCTCATTATCTGCACTAGTTCTCCACAACAAAAGAGTAAAATGAAGTTGTACAAAAAAAACTTATGCGGGAGGCAACAAAGATGAAAAAGGTTTACATCGTAATCCTGGCAGTGGCGCTTGTTTTTGCTCTGGCGGTACCAGCGGCATTGGCGCTCACAAACGACCAGAAAGCGGAACTGCAAAAGCTTCACGAACAGCAGCACCAACTGCGACTGAGTATTTTGGAAAAGCAGGTCGAAGCCGGCCTGGCAACTCCGGAACAGGCTGAACAATTCCGTAACCGGATACAGGAACGCTGGGAGTGGCAAAAACAAAAAATGGACGAAGGCGATTTCAAGTTTGGCTTTGGCAGAGGGGGCGGCTTCGGCAGAGGTGGTTTCAGTGGAAGGGGTGCCTGCGGCAACTGCCCGGCGACAGAAGTTCCCGCCCAGTAATTACCAAAATTACAATTGCGCAGAAAGAAAGCCGTATGGCTTTCTTTCTGTTCTAACGCAAAAAAAACGGGTTATCCGCTTTGGCTAAAGATGTCGACTGGCATTTTTACTCGATAAATTATATAATGGCTATAAAAAGGCCGGGGGTGAGAATCATTGGAAAAAATTCTTGTTGTGGATGACGAGGAAAAAATAACGCGTGTGCTCCGCGCCTACCTGGAAAGAGAAGGGTTTAGCGTTACGGAAGCCCATGACGGGTTGACGGCGTTCCGGCTGGCACAAAGCGGGAACTACGTACTGGTGATTCTTGACCTGATGCTGCCCGGCCTGGCCGGTGAAGATATCTGTAAAAGGTTGCGCGGAGCGGCAAATCCAGTTCCTATTATTATGCTCACCGCAAAAGGTGCGGAAGAAGAAAAAATTCTGGGTCTTAGCCTGGGTGCTGACGACTATCTGGTAAAACCTTTTAGTCCCGGCGAACTTGTGGCACGGGTGCACGCCGTTCTGCGCCGCTACAGGACTAAGGCGGGACTGCAAGACGATGTGTTGGCGTTTGCAGGCGGTGATTTGCTGATTGACACTGTCCGTCACCAGGTGCTTTTTCAGGGGCGGTCGCTGGAGTTGACGGCTACGGAATATAAAATTCTTGTAGCGATGGCAAAGAGTCCCGGCCATGTCTTTACAAGGGGGCAACTGCTGGAGATTGCACAGGGGGTGCTCCCTACCGGTTATGACCGCACTGTGGACAGCCATATCAAAAACCTGCGTCAGAAACTAGAGCCGCTGCCGGAAGAACCACGCTTTATCCGGACCATGTACGGTGTCGGCTATAAATTTGAAGGTGCTTAACATGAAAAACAGCCTGTCTAAAAAAATTACCATGACGATGGCGGCACTCGCTGTAGGAGTAATTTTCCTCACAACAGCTTTTTCCAGCTTGGCTCTCAACTGGAATTTTAACCGCTATCTACAAAAAGCCCAAGAGCAACAAAATCGGCGCATCATAGAGACACTGGCGGAACTATACGGTGAAGCTACCTCCTGGATGGCGGTGCGCCGCTCCACGATGTATGTAGGCAGCACTACAGGTACGCAAATCCAGGTCTTCGATCGTGACGGTCGCGTCATTGCCGACTCCCTGCAAGGCATGATGCGAATGCAGGGGCCAGGCATACGCTGGGAGCGGGCGCAACAGCAGCGCGGACGCCTATATGAATATCCTCTGTACGTCGAAAACCATTTGGTAGGTACGGTAAAAATCACACATTTAGGTCAGCAGGGGCTGCTAACAGGGGAGGCAATTATTTTCCAGCGTACTGTCAGGCAGACGGCGCTGCTTACTGGCCTTACCCTGCTTATTCTGGCCATTCCTGCAGGCAATGCGCTGGCTCGTCGTCTCACCAGCCGTTTTACTGGACTGACGGCTGTGGCGGAGAAGTGGGGGCAGGGCCGATTTGACACACGCGTGAAAGTTGAAGGAGACGATGAATTGGCGGTGCTTGGCGAAACGATGAACCGCATGGCCTCACGCTTGGAAGAACAAAGTAAACTGCGCAGAAAACTGACAGGAGATATCTCCCATGAACTGCGTACACCTCTGACCACTGTACAGAGTTACCTAGAAGCATTCCTCGACGGCGTTATGGAACCGGACGAAAAAAATGTGCGCGCCATCCTCGAAGAATCCCACCGCCTTGAGCGTCTAGTCAACGACCTGCAAGCACTGACCGACACAGAGCCGGGGGGGAAAGCACTGCGGCTCGTTCCGCTGGAACTCGGTGATTTTGCCGGTCGCGAAACGGAGCGCCTCCGCCCAATTCTGTTGCAAAAAAATATCAGCTTGCAGGTTGAAAGGAAAGGCAGCCCTGTGCTAGTGCAGGCAGACGAAACACTGCTAGTGCGTATTCTAGGGAATCTGCTTATCAACGCCTGCAAGTACACACAGGCTGGGGGTCAAATTACACTTTCAGTTTTTTGCGATAAAGACTACGCCGGTATAGCAGTGGCCGATACTGGCATCGGCATTGCCGTGGAGCATCTGCCCCATGTTTTTGAGCGCTTTTACCGCGCTGACCCGTCCCGTTCGCGTGCCACAGGCGGCTCAGGCATCGGGTTGGCAATCGTTCAGGAAATGGCTGAAGCGATGGACGGCTATGTGACTGCGGAAAGCGAACCGGAAAAAGGAAGTACCTTCCGGGTATATCTGAAAAAGGCGTAGAAAATCTTGGTTAGCATTCCGCCACGGCTGGGCTGCTTGTTTGAAAGCAATAAGCATTCCCCTACTCCCCCTGCTGTTCTGAAAATAACCACACAGTCCCGCTCCCATTGATGTCTGTGAATAGGCAATTTCGCCGATTCAAACGAGTCCGACATCTGACCTCCGACCTTTAATAATGGGTGAGGGCAGCGTGATAGCAGAGTAAGGGCGCATTTTCATCCTTCTGATGGTGCCCCCATCTTTGTGGGGGCATGATTGTCTACTCTGAAAATAGCGACTACCATCCCGACAAATTCCCCTCTCCCCCCGGGCTATGCTTTACCCACAAGTATTGAGCTAATGGAAAAGCTCCCACATGTCAGTAATATCCTGCAGTCTTCGGAACCCTCGCCACAGGACTTTGACGCCTGGCTGCCCATCCGATTTGCGTCCA
>JAGXTN010000043.1 GCA_018333455.1 Dethiobacter sp.
AACTACATTTTAGCAGATCAAAAAAGAAAAGACCAGTGGCGTATTAAAATTATTTGTTGTTATTATATCTTACTCGACTTTGACGTAACCCTGTCTTTTGCCAAGTTCTGCTTGCTTTTCTGCTGGGGTTTTGCTATAATAATCAGCAGTGGTTAAAAAGAATGAAACGCTCGAACGGTTTGACTTCCTGAAGTGACTGAGAGTTTTGACGTATTCTTCTTTTTGATGCAAATTATTTTTTAGGAGGACTTTAACACATGCAAGGAAGAGTAAAATGGTTTAATGCAGAAAAAGGGTTTGGTTTCATCGAGAAAAACGATGGCAGCGGAGATGTGTTTGTGCACTTTTCCGCAATCCAGAGCGAAGGATTTAAGTCTCTGGAAGAAGGACAAGAAGTTGAGTTTGATGTAGTAGATGGCAATCGTGGCCCGCAAGCGGCCAACGTTGTTCGTATCTAGTATAAACTAAACAATTGTCAGTAAGTCAGGGTATTTCCGACAAACGGGAATGCCCTGATTTTATGTAAACTTGTTGGTTGAAGGCAAATTGCTTGGCTGACAGGGGAGGGGATAACCATGCAAGAGAAATATGATGTGCTGATTATCGGGGCCGGCCCGGCAGCTATTTACGCAGCGTACGAGCTGGTGAGCAAAAACCCCGGTCTGCACGTAGCCATTTTTGAGGCAGGGAATGATCTTTATCGGCGCAGTTGTCCTATTGCCGAAAAAAAAGTGCGCCGCTGCATTAAGTGTGAGTCGTGTGATGTGATGCGCGGTTTCGGCGGCGCTGGCGCATTTTCCGATGGAAAGTTTAACTTTACTGCTAAGTTTGGCGGCTGGCTTAACGAGTATCTGCCTGATGAAGAAGTGATGAAGCTAATAGAGTATGTGGATCAGGTTAATCTAGCCTACGGTGCTCCTGCCCAGTGTTTCAGCACGGAAAACAGCAGCTTGGGGCGCCAGGCGCTCGCTTTCGATTTGCATTTGCTAAAGGCTAGAGTGCGACACTTAGGCACGGAAAATAATCTGTTGATTCTACAGAAGATGCATGAATTTCTCAAAGAAAAGTGTGAAATGTTTTTTAACACGCATGTTGAAGAAATAACTAAACAGGCTGCCGAGTTTAAGCTGCAAATTAAAGGCTGCCGGCGGGAGGTGGCCGCCGAATACTTGATTGCGGCGCCGGGCCGGGCCGGTTCCGAATGGTTTGTGGGACAATGCAAAAAGTTGGGACTGGAACTGATTAATAACCAAGTTGATGTGGGCGTGCGGCTGGAACTTCCGGCAGATGTCTTCCAGCATATCACCGATGAAGTATATGAAGCAAAATTAATCTATCGCACTAAAACGTATGGAGACCTGGTCCGCACGTTTTGCATGAACCCTAAAGGTTATGTGGTGACTGAAAACACAGACGGGATTGTAACAGTAAATGGACATAGCTACCGGGACGAGAAGTTGCAGAGCAAAAACACTAATTTCGCCCTGTTGGTAAGTAACCGTTTTACTGAGCCTTTCAACGAGCCGCTTCAATACGGGAAGCTGATTGCCTCATTTTCTAATATGCTGGGCGGCGGCGTTTTGCTGCAGCGCTTCGGGGATTTGCTCAAAGGGCGCAGAACTAATGAACATAGGTTGGCAAAAAGCTTTACCAGGCCCACGCTGGAAGCTACGCCAGGTGATTTAAGTTTGGTGCTGCCAAAGCGGCATCTCGACAATATCATTGAAATGATTCATGCTTTAGATAAAATTGCGCCGGGTACTGCTAACAGCGATACTCTGCTTTATGGGGTTGAAGTGAAATTCTATAGCTCCCGGTTAAAGCTGACGGGAGAATTAGAGACGGAGATTCCCAAGATGTTCGCCGTGGGCGATGGAGCGGGAATTACCCGGGGTTTATCCCAGGCCAGCGCCAGCGGAGTTCATGTGGCTCGGGTGATTAGCGGACGATTATCCTAATCACAAGAAAAACGCTTCGCGCTTTATCCAAAGATGCGTTTTTCTTGTCCGCTAGGGGCTGCCGCCCCTTCGGCGAGCCTG
>JAGXTN010000066.1 GCA_018333455.1 Dethiobacter sp.
AAGACATTTTATCAGTAGGATGAGCAAATGGCAATAAATTTATGCAAATTGGAGAAATCAAGGACAAATAACAATTAAATAACGCTACAGGTAAAATCTACAAACACAAATTTAACGAAAAGAGCGTTTAAAAAAGAATGAGCTATTTTATACATTGTTAACGCCACCGCAATATGGTGAAGGCGAGTGTCGCTGGGATACTTGGCGAAACTGCGCTTTTAACGAAGTATTGGCATTCTATGGCCTTCATTACTGGTATACCTGGCAGGTTTCCATCCTGGGGCTGGGACCGATTTGGATGAGCGATAACGAGGAGGCGAAACGGAAAGCGGCTCAGCTTTTGAAAAATGGAGAGCTGTTTGCCTTTGGCTTGTCGGAGCGACAGCATGGCGCTGATATCTATGCGACTGAAATGAGCCTTTCGCCACAGCCGGATGGAAGTTTTCTGGCAAACGGAGAAAAATACTATATTGGCAATGGTAATGCGGCAGAAATGGTTTCCACCTTTGGGAAGATGGTTGGCACCGGGGAGTATGTTTTTTTTGTGGCTAATTATCGAAACAGAAAGTATGAACTCGTTAAAAATGTGGTGAATTCCCAGTCTTATGTGGCAGATTTTAGGTTACATGATTACCATGTGCTGGAGGCCGACCTTTTGTCACAGGGGGATGAAGCGTGGGACGCAGCCTTGAATACTGTAAATGTGGGCAAATATAATTTAGGCTGGGCATCTATCGGCATCTGTACACATGCTTTTTATGAGGCAATGAATCATGCGGCTAATCGCCGGCTTTACGGCATGTACGTCACAGACTTTCCGCATGTGAAGCAAATGTTTACCGATGCCTACACTCGCTTAGTGGCGATGAAGCTCTTTGCGCTGCGGGCAGCAGATTATATGCGGGCTGCGTCTCCGGAAGACAGGCGCTATCTATTATATAATCCCACGGTAAAAATGAAAGTTACCACCCAGGGCGAGGAAGTAATTAATTTGCTCTGGGATGTGATTGCGGCAAAGGGTTTTGAGGCAGATACATATTTTGAGATGGCTGCCCGCGATATCCGCGCACTGCCAAAGCTGGAAGGAACGGTTCATGTCAATATTGCGCTGATTGTTAAATTTATGGCTAACTATTTCTTTAACAACACCATCTATCCGGAGCTGCCAAGGCAGGATCAGCCCGCAAATGATGATTTTCTGTTTGCGCAGGGGCCTGCCCGTGGTTTAAACAAAATACGTTTCCACGATTACAATCTTGCTTACGAGAGCAGGGACTTGCCCAATATTGCCGTGTTTCGGGAGCAGATAGCATTATTTAAAAAGATGTTGATTACGGCAACGCCAGATGAAGCCCAGCGGCAGGATACAGATTTTCTGCTTGGACTTGGCGAAATTTTCACACTGATTGTTTATGGACAGCTGATTTTAGAAAACGCAAATATCTACCAAGTAGATGATGACTTGGTTGAGCAGATTTTTGATTTCATGGTTAGAGATTTTTCCAAATTTGCCTTACAGCTCTACAGTAGGCAGGGTAGCACTGAAGGCCAGATGGAGTTATTGCAGAAGATGTTTCGTAAGCCTGTTGTCAATGGGGAACGCTACCGGCGGGTTTGGGAAAATCAGGTTTATGCCTTAAATGGTGTGTATGAAATGAATCAGTAGCCTGACTTTGGCTGCTTTTTAAAAATTGGCAGCATTAAGTACTTGAAAAAGCAGCCAAAGAGTAGTAGAATGGATTAATGTCGCGGAGAATTTCTTGTTTTTGAGAAAGTGAAGTTTTAACTGTGTACTCCGGAGAGATGGCTGAGCTGGACGAAGGCGCTCGCCTGGAAAGCGAGTAGATGGGGCAAAACCTCGTCTCGAGGGTTCGAATCCCTCTCTCTCCGCCATATTTTAGGAGAAGTTTGGTCGTGCTAGATGGGGAGGTAGCGGTGCCCTGAACCTGCAACCCGCTGTAGCAGGGTCGAATTCCTGTCCCCGGCCCTGGATTTTAGGGTCTGACCCGGGTAAGTGGTGTTGACGGCCGGGTCCCGTGCGGCGTAAGTTTGTAAACCCCGTCAGGTCCGGAAGGAAGCAGCGGTAAGCAAGTTCTTGCGGGTGCCACGGGGCAGCCTGGCTTGAGCTAACTGCCAGGGTAACGCCTGGGAAAAAGGGTCAAAGGCAGGTGCACGATCATTAATTTTAAAAAGTTCCCCTAATTTAGGGGAACTTTTTATTGGGTAGACAATCATGCCGCCTGCGACACCAGCGGAAGAATGAAAATGCGCACCAATGGGAGATGTGGGCTGTTGAGATGGCAGCTTATGACTCGCTCGTACCAAGTAGGGGCGGGTTTCAAACCCGCCCAAGCAGATGGTAAATGCTATTTTCAGGGTAGCCTGAATATTTACCGAAAAGTCAGCACAGTCTAAAGGATTTTTGGACGCAAATGCTGAATTAGGAGAGAGAAGAAATACGGCAGGTGGGTTTGTATGTATCAAGCACTTTATCGGCAATGGCGGCCAATGTCCTTTGCTGAGCTGGTAGGACAGGAACATGTGGCCAGAACTTTGCAAAATGCTTTGGAACAGGAGCGGTTGGCTCATGCTTATTTGTTTTGCGGCCCGCGAGGCACCGGCAAAACGAGCGTGGCCAGAATTTTGGCTAGAGCAATAAATTGTAAGGTGGGCCCGGCACGGGAGCCCTGCAATCTTTGTGCCGCATGTCTTGGCATTCAAGCGGGGCGTGTTATTGATGTTTTGGAAATTGACGCGGCCTCAAACCGCGGGATTGATGATATCCGGGAATTGCGGGAAAAAGTGCGCTATGCGCCGGTAGAAGTGCGTTACAAAGTTGCTATTATCGACGAAGTGCATATGTTGTCACAGGAGGCCTTTAACGCATTGCTTAAAACGCTGGAAGACCCTCCTAGCCGTGTGCTCTTTGTCTTGGCTACTACGGAGCCGCATAAACTTCCAGCCACGATAGTGTCGCGCTGTCAACGCTTGGATTTTCACCTGATTGGCATTACGGAGATTGCGGAGAGACTGCGTGCTGTGGCCCAGTTGGCTAACCGTACGATCAGCGAAGATGCGGTTTATTTGCTTGCGGAAGAGGCAAACGGAGGCCTGCGAGATGCGCTCTCTTTGCTCGAGCAGGTTCTGGCCTATTGTCCTGCTGAGGTGGCGCAGGAAGATGTTTTGGCAGTTTTGGGCGCTGTGGGCAGAGATATTTTTCATGCGTTGACGGAGGCTTTTATGCGGCGGGATCTGTCAGCAGCGTTGTTTTTACTTGATGATGTGGCCACCGGGGGGAAGGACCTGCACCATTTTACACAGCAGGCAGTTCGCTATTATCGCGATTTGATGGTGGTTTTAGCTTGCGGTACAGAGGCTGAGCGACTAGGCATTGGGCCTGATTGGGTGCAGCCACTGACAAAACAGGCGGAAGCATTGGGGATGGGGACAATCGGCGCGATCTTGGCAGAACTGCATGGCTTGCTGGCGGAAGTCCGCTGGGCAACTCGACCCCGCCTTCTCTGGGAGTTGACTCTTTTTCGCCTCTTTCTGTCGGGCGGAGAAGTGGCGCAACGTGCGCTTGAGCCGGCCGGTATGACTCCACAAGCTGTTTCACCGGGAAAAAGCCGGCCGGAGCAGCTTGCCGCAGCGCCTGGAAAAGTTCAGCCATTGCCTAGTCTGACACGGATGTGGCCGCGGGTTATGGAGCTTCTTAAAAAAGAAAGTATCAAGACTCATGCATTGCTATTATCAGGTGATGTGGGTTTTCGCGATGCCATGACTTTGGAGGTGCGTTATGAGGCGCAAATCCATTGTGAAATGATGGACAGTCCGGAAAACAAGAGACCGTTAAAAGCTGTGCTCAAAGAAGTGTTTGGTACGGAGCTGGCTATCTGTTGCGTAAAGGTGGCAAACGGCATCGGCTCTCTTACTATTGAAAAAGATCCGGAAGAAATGTTTAGCTCGGCGGTGGAAATATTTCATGGACAGGTGATAGACGAATCGAACAGATAAATTAAGGAGGCTTTCAGATGAACGGCAATATGGGTAATATGATGAAGCAGATTCAAAAAATGCAGAAAGAAATGATGAAGATGCAGGAAGAACTACAGCAGAAGACTGTGGTAGCCTCCAGCGGCGGCGGGATGATTCGTGTAGAAGTTAGCGGCAAGAAAGAGTTGGTTAGTCTCAATATTGATCCTGAGGCTGTCGATCTTGCTGATCTTGAAATGTTGCAGGATATGATTATGGCTGCAGTAAATGAGGGTTTGCGCAAAGTGGAAGAAATGATGACGGCTGAGATGCAAAAGCTTACCGGCGGGTTAAATCTGCCTCCCGGGTTGCTCTAAAACGGACGGAGGTTAACCCGTGTTTTATCCCGAACCGATTGCTCGTGCGATTGAAGCTTTTCAAAAACTGCCCGGTGTAGGGCCAAAAACAGCGCAACGTTTAGCATTTTTTGTTCTTTCGCTGCCACGGGAAGAAGTGGTAGACATGGCAAGAGCGATGGTGAATGCACGGGATAAAACGCGCTATTGTCAAAGTTGCGGTAATTTTAGCGATGCTGAAACCTGTTTTGTATGTCGTGATTCTCGCCGTGACCAGTCTTTGCTTTGTGTTGTTCAGGACCCGCGCGATGTCTTGGCTTTAGAGCGGACGCGAGAGTTTAAAGGTCTTTATCATGTCTTAGGGGGCGCAATTTCCCCCATGGACGGAATTGGGCCTGATCAGCTTCGCATCCGCGAATTATTGGCAAGAACCGGGGAGGGATCTTTCCAGGAAGTTGTTTTAGCCACCAATCCCAATGTGGAAGGTGAGGCTACAGCGCTTTATATTGCCCGGATTTTGAAACCACTGGGGTTACGTGTCACACGCATTGCCCACGGCTTGCCGGTGGGCGGTGACTTGGAGTATGCAGATGAGGTCACCCTTTCCCGTGCCATGGAAGGTCGGCGTGATTTTTAGCTTTTGTTTGAGCTGATGCGATAAGAAGCGTAAATAAATAAAATTTCAGAAAGACAGTCTCGCCGGAAACTCCGGCGGATTTTTTTTTGTAAAAAACCGAAGGAGTTGTCACAATTATTGGCTTAATTGAATAGGAATAGGAAAGAATTGGACAACATATAGATTATTAACCGGAGAGCAATTTTTCTGGAGGAGGAATCAATTTGATGAGAGTCGCTCTGCAAAAGCAATTAGTCACTTTCTGGACAGCTCTGTTGGCCAAGCTTTCGCCGGTAGAGGAGGCCATGGGAACAAAGGAAAAAGATTTTTTTGAACTGGTGGAAGAAGCTCGGCTAGAGTGGTGGGCAGCCGCAACTCATTTTAATCATGTGACAGATCACGATCTGGTTGATTATGCTATTTATGCGATGGAAGCGGCGGAGCGAAAGTATACTTTTTTGTTGAAAAAGGCTGATAAGGAGGGTTACAGACTACCGGCCACCATTGATGTATTGCGTGAAAGGAGGATTGTTCGTGCCAACAATTGATTTAAATGTGATTTTGGCTGCTGTATTTGGTCTGTTTGTGCTCTACTTTGTGGGGAAAATGCTTGTAGGGCCGGTTAGACTTGCGGTTCGAGTTATGCTGAGTGGGGTTATGGGCGCTGTTTTGATTATAATTTTCAATCTGGCAGGGTCATTATTTGGTGCGGTAATCGGCGTAAACGCTTTCACCGTTTTGGTGGTGGGTTACTTAGGATTGCCCGGGCTGGCAATGCTGGTCTTGTTGCAACAGATGTTGGCATAGAAAATGTTAAAATTTCTTTAAGTGATGTCCGGCAGCTTGACGTAATGTCGAGAATAATGGTATGATTTGGATTGTGGAGAGCTTCTTTATGATTTTTATGTAGGACGATCTGTGGGTTCTGCTCAGATTAGCTAAATATGTACGGCCCGGATTGGCTAGCTGGCGTATCTTGGGTCGTTTTTCTTATTGGGTAGGAAATTATATAGTGGATAAGCTAAAGTTGCTAGCCGCAAAGGAGATATTTAGGTGCGTATTCTGGAAGCTTATGTGGGAGAATATGCTAGTGGCAAGAGTGAAGTCGCCATTAACCGGGCCTTGTCGTTGCTTGGTGGTGAGCTGGCGGTAACATTGGTCGATCTGGATCTAGTTGAACCTTTTTATACGCTCAGACCTCTGAAGCGGGAGCTGGAAGCCATGGGGCTGGCTGTGATTACTTGGGATACTAAAGATGTGCTGGGCTTTGGTGAAACAGGCTCTCTGCTGATGCCGCAGATGCGCTGGGCTCTGCAGAGAGAGGGACATGTGATTTTTGATGTGGGTTATGGCGTGTCCGGCAGTCGGGTATTTAATTTGCTTGAAGGGTTTGCTACCTCTAAGCTTAAAGTTTTTGCAGTACTTAATGTTTCCCGGCCAATGACGGCTAATCTGGAAGAGATTGTTGAGTATTTGCAGGGGTTTGAACAGCTTGATGGACTGGTAAACAATACTCACCTCGGCGCGGAAACAGCTCTTGCAACAATCTATCACGGCATAGAACTTGGCGCAGCTGTAGCGGACGCAATGGGGATACCCGTCATCGCAACTGCTGTTGATGCGCGTTTCCGGACACAATTGGGCAGTGTGGACCAGCGCGGAAACCCAATTCGTTACTTGAAGCTGTATATGGAAAAAGCTTTTTGGTAGTAAGAAGAGGGAATTAGCCTTTTTTGTCAATGAACAGAAGGAGCACTTATTTAAGCAGCAGGAGGCGTCTGACAATGGACAAGCTGATCCAAGAGGAAAAAAGAGTGTTTATGACGGGGAATGAAGCTGTGGCTTGGGCGGCGGTGGCAGCCGGAGCTGAGATTATGAACGGGTATCCGATTACCCCACAGAATGAAATTATGCATTACTGGACAAGGTTGGCTCCCAAGTTTAACAAAAAATTTTTGCAGACGGAGGACGAGCTTTCTGCGGGTTTTACTACTATTGGCAGCGTGCTAGGTGGCAAAAAAGCGTTTTCTGCCACAGCCGGCCCGGGAACTACGCTCTTCCAGGAACCTTTGTCGATGGCTGAGATGATGCGTATTCCCATGGTTTTAGTAGTGCAGCAGCGAGGCGGTCCATCTACGGCCACTGTGATTTACTCCCAGCAGGAGGTAAACATGGTGACATTTGGCGGCAACGGCGAAGGATGGCGAATTGTCTACTCCACCTCCTCCCATCAAGAATTATATGATTATACAATTAAAGCGTTTGACATGGCGTGGAAATATCGCTTCCCCGCCATAATCCTCGGCGATGGTTACCAGGCGAAAATGCGCGAGTCGTTGCTGATGTATAATCCGGAAGAGCGGGGCATTGAGCTTGTGCAGCCGGAGGCTTTTGTAGGTAAACCCGGTCTGCCGGGCAGAGACCGTCCGGCGAGCCATCTGCGCAATGCCTTTAGCGTTGAGGAGGAACTGTTTGATGCTGCTATGAGTATTCAGCGGGAGTATGATCAAATGGCCTCAGAAATTATTGAAGCAGATCAGCAGCAGATTGAGGATGCCCAGCTTGTGATCGTTGCCCATGGGGTAGTAAGCCGCGCAGCAGTAGCAGCCATGAATCGCCTGCGGGCTAAAGGGCTTAAAGTTGGTTACTTTCGACCGATTACACTGCGCCCTTTCCCGGAAAAACAGTTACAGGCTGTGGCCGCAAGTTGTAACAATTTCCTGCTTGTGGAGTCAGCCCTTGGTCAATTGGCACGGCTTTTTAAGGAAGCGCTGTTTAATGTGCCTGTTAAAACTTTCCAGACAATCTATAAGCCGGGCGTTGGGATTACTGCAGAAGAAATCGTAGAATATATTGAGGCTCTTGGCTAGAAAGGTGGCAAAAAAGATGGTTGAGCGTTTAGCAATGCCTAAATCATGGCGTCTCGAGTCGAAGCCACATAAATTTTGCCCCGGTTGTGGTCACGGGATGGTGCTCAAAGTGTTGGGCGAAGTGATTGACGAATTAGCTATTCAGGAAAAGCTTATTTTCGGGGTTGATATCGGCTGTTCCTTGCTGGCTTGGGATTTTTTTGATGTGGATACGGTGCAAACACATCATGGCCGGACTAATCCGGTGATGGTGGGTATCAAGCGAGCCAGACCGGAGCTGCTCTGCATTGCCTATATGGGAGACGGCGGTGCCTATGCCATTGGTTCGCAACACCTAGTAAACGCAGCTTTTCGCAATGAAAAGATTATGGCTATTGTCGTAAATAATTGTAATTATGGAATGACGGGGGGGCAGATGTCGCCGACCACGCTTCCCGGTCAGAAAACGGAAACTTCTCCTTACGGTCGCGACCCGAAGGAAACCGGTAGTCCCACACAGGGTCCGGAAATGGTGGCGGCTATTGCCTCACCCGGCGCATATGTCGCACGGGGCAGCGTCACCAATCTCAAGCAGCTAAAGAGATTTATGAAAAAGGCTGTGGAAAATCAATTGGCGGGCAATGGTTTTTCTTTTCTCGAGGTAATTTCCTGCTGTCCTACTAACTGGCGAACGAATGCTAAACAGACGTGGGCTTTTATGGAAGAAGAGATGGCCAGCTACTTCAGAGTAGGCGAACTCCTGACGGCAGAAAAAGATGAGGAGAATAGCTGATGGCCAAACTGATCAAAATTGCCATCGCAGGAGAAGGTGGCCAAGGAGTCCAATCGATCGGTGATATTCTGGCGGAAGCGGGGAACGAAGAGGGCAAAGAGGCCTTGTATATTCCTAATTTTGGCATTGAACAGCGCGGTGGCGTCTCGCTGGCTTTTGTCCAGATTTCGGAGGAACAGATTGGTTCTCCCAAATTTCAGAGCGCCGATATAGTAATTGCCCTTAGCGAACGGGCAGTAGCAAGAACGCTGCAGTATGTCACTAAAGATACACTGTTTGTCTATGACAGCTCCTTGATTGCGCCGCCGGAAGTGGTTGATGAAGTCATCGGGCTTCAGGCTTATGATACTGTGGCGCCGGAGGCGCAAGCCGGAAAAATAGGCAGGAAAGCGAAATCCGGACATGGGGAACTGCCGGAAAACGCCAAGCGGTTGATTGGCATTCCGGCAACGGCCGTTGCCCAGCAGGAACTGCACCCCCGCGTGTTTAATATGATTATCCTGGGGGCAACTGTGAGGGCCGCAGGCATTGTTGAGATGAAGACTATTGAAAAAGCGTTGGAGTCGAAATTGGGCAAAAAATTCACAGATAACCCAAAGTTGCGGGAACTAAATTTTAGCGCACTACAAAAAGGCGTCCAGTTGATGGATGCGGCGTTGCGGGAGGAGGGACAAGCATGAACAGGAAAACTTTTCGCAAGCTGCATTATGAAGGCACGAAAGGCTGCTTTAACATTTCTCCCGACCTTTGCAAAGGCTGTGGCTTATGTAAAGAAAAGTGCCCCACCGATGTTTTAGACTGGGGTAAGGAGTTAGGAGTTTACGGGACACCGATCATTGTGCCGGCGCGTTTAGAACAGTGTATCGTTTGCGGTATTTGTGAATTGGTTTGCCCGGATGCCGCAGTTCTGATTGAAAAGAAAGAGAAAGTGAAAAAGATGGCCAAGGGATCGTAGTGGGGATTTCCCCTTACGCTCGCAGGGTGCTCAGGAACGAATTTCCGCTTTTCTTGGTGACGGCTACCCTTTTGCTGCCACAGGCAATGTGGTACAATGAAGATGAAAACCAATGAAAGAAGTGGCGCCTGTGAAATGGAAAAAGGGAGATTTGCTGGTTGTCGCCGGCATTTTGCTTGTGGCATTTGGGCTGATGGCATTCAGATCTTTGCCTGCCAGTTCCGGCAATCGTCTTTTGCGTGTGGAGCTAGAAGGAGTCTTGCTGGAGGAAATTCTCTTTAATGAAGCTGATTTTGAGCAGTTTCCTATTGAGTTTCCGGCTGGAACGGCCACAGTTGAAATTGCGGGTGGCCGTGTGCGAGTGCTGCCTATGCCTAAAGAAGTTTGTCCTTTAGGGATTTGTTCTTCCATTGGCTGGGTTGAACAAGCGGGAGACGCTATTGTCTGCCTGCCAAACCGCCTGGTTTTGACGGTGCTTGGCGGGGAGGTTAATGAGCTATGGGATTCGCTCGACGGGGTGACTCGGTAGGTGGATAAGAAAAAAAGAGTAATTTTGGTAAGCGCCTGCCTGTTGGGCGCTCACGTTAAATATTGTGGTGGTCATAATCATCATGCGGCTGTCAGTGCGTTAAAGGAAAAGGCTATCTTGATTCCTATTTGTCCTGAACAACTGGGAGGTTTGGCGACGCCAAGACCGGCTGCGGAAATTAAGGGCGGCAGCGGAGAAGATGTTTGGAACGGAACTGCCCGTGTTTTGACGGTGACAGGAGAGGATCGGACGGAGGCGTTTAAACATGGCGCAAGGGAAGCATGGCTGCTGGCCGAGACTCTAGGTGCCCAAGCTGCGCTTTTAAAGGCCCGGAGTCCTTCATGCGGTCATGGTGAAGTTTATGATGGAACTTTTAGTGGCGTAAAAATTAACGGAGATGGCATAACTGCGGCGTTTTTGCTTAGCAAGAAGCTACCTGTTTTTAGCGAGGATGAGCTGGCGCATTGTGAAAAGTGGCTGTCAACTGGAGAAAGTTGACAGCCGTCCGTGTTTTTGTTACGATGAAGCAAATTTTACAAGTTCGGCCAAGGGGGCGGTAAAATAATATGAATTGCGATAAGTTTTTAGTAAGAGAAGGGATTACTTTCGACGATGTGCTTCTCATCCCGTCAAAATCCTCGGTCCTTCCGTCTGAAGTCGATGTAAGCACACAACTGACTAAAAGCATCAGGCTGAATATTCCGCTGATCAGTGCCGGGATGGATACGGTTACAGAGAGCCGAATGGCCATTGCCATGGCCCGGGAAGGGGGCGTGGGCGTTATCCATAAAAATATGTCTGTGGAGACGCAGGCTGCAGAAGTCGATAAAGTGAAACGCTCTGAGCATGGTGTGATCACTAATCCGTTTCATCTTTCCCCCGAACATAAAATTCATGATGCGGCTGAGCTGATGAAGCGCTACCGTATTTCCGGTGTCCCTATCACCGTCAACGGGAGACTGGTGGGAATTATTACCAACCGTGACTTGCGCTTTGAGCAGGACTACAACAGATATATTAAAGATGTGATGACAAAAGATCGGCTGGTCACAGCTTCCGTAGGCACTACACTACAGGAGGCGCAGGGGATTTTACAGCAGTACAAAGTGGAAAAGCTGCCTATTGTGGACGAGCAGTTTATGCTTAAAGGGTTAATAACCATCAAAGATATTGAAAAGGCAATTCAGTATCCCCGTTCGGCAAAAGATGCGAACGGTCGGCTGCTGGCAGCGGCTGCTGTGGGTGTCTCCTATGACACCATGGAGCGGGCACAGGCTCTGGCGAATGCCGGGGTAGACATTTTGGTGGTTGATACGGCTCATGGGCATTCGCTAAGTGTTCTGCGCACCGTAGAGCAGATTAAAAATAAATATCCTGCCGTTAATGTCGTTGCCGGCAATGTGGCCACCGGCGCGGGAACTAAGGATTTAATTGAGGCCGGCGCCGATGCGGTGAAAGTAGGTGTTGGACCCGGCTCGATCTGCACAACCAGGGTGGTTGCCGGCATTGGCGTGCCGCAAATCACTGCTATTTATGATGCAGCCCAAGCAGCTGCGCCGTATAATATTCCCGTTGTGGCCGATGGCGGAGTGAAATATTCGGGAGATATTACCAAAGCAATCGGTGCCGGTGCAGATGTGATTATGATTGGCAGCTTGTTTGCGGGAGCTGAAGAGAGCCCGGGAGATATTGAGATTTTTCAGGGCAGAAGTTATAAGGTTTACCGCGGGATGGGGTCTTTGTCTGCGATGAAAGAAGGTAGTAAAGACCGCTATTTCCAGGAAAATGAACAGAAACTTGTGCCGGAAGGGATCGAAGGAAGAGTGCCTTATCGCGGTACAGCCGGGGACACGATTTACCAGTTAATTGGTGGATTGCGTGCCGGCATGGGCTATTGTGGTGTAAAAGATATCCATGAACTAAAGACTAAGACCACCTTTATGCGGATTAGCAGCGCTTCTTTGCGCGAAAGCCATCCTCATGATGTGCATATCACTAAAGAAGCGCCAAACTACAGTCTTTCTTAGTTGTGCAGCAAAGGATAACGTGGGAGAGGAATAGATAAAAACAAATCGCCCTGCGCTCTTTTGGCAGGGTTCTTTATTCTTGAACGAGTATTTTGCAGGTAAAAACTAAGTTATGTGGAAAAGAACAACGTTATGGATCAATCACGTTTACCAATCTGGGAACAAGTAAAAAAATATCAGCCGAAAAGCCGCGTCTGGTTACACTTTCCCGGGCACGGAGGCGGATTGGGGCTGCCTGCAGGGGAAGCAGCCGCTGCTTTTGCAGAAGTGGCTCGGCTTGATTTAACGGAGCTGCCGGAACTGGATGATTTGCACAATCCCACCGGCGCCATTGCGGAAGCTCAGGAGCTGGCGGCAGACGTTTGGCATGCCGATAAAACTTATTTTCTCGTCAATGGAAGCAGTGCCGGTGTATTAGCGATGCTGCTTGCTACCTGCAATCCGGGTGAGTTAATCCTTGCGCCGAGAAATGCCCACGGCTCCTTTTATCACGCGCTTATTCTCTCTGGTGCGGCGCCGCGCTACCTGCCTGTGGCCGAACAAAACGGCCTCCCGCTTAATGTGACGCCGGAAGCCGTAGAAGAGGCCTTTGCCCGCCATCCTCAAGCTAAGGCTTTTTTTCTGACAAGCCCGGGTTACAACGGCATCTGTGCTGAAGTGGCAAAGATTGCGGCCATTGTGCGCAGCCATGGAGCATTGTTGCTCTTAGATGAGGCTCATGGTGCTCACTTAGGGTTCTCTCGTAGCCTGCCGGCTACGTCAGGCCACTTGGCGGACTTACGGGTTCAGAGCTGGCATAAAACGTTGGCTGCGCTAACTCCGGGAGCGGTGCTCCATCAACACGGGGTGCGCGTCGATCAGCACCGCCTGCGTGCTGCTATGCAGCTCGTGCAGACAAGTAGTCCCTCATACCCTCTGCTCCTCTCTCTAGATGCGGTGCGGAGAGAAATGGCATTGGGCGGGGAGGCTGTTGCCGATGAGATGGCAGGAAAAGCAAGGCAACTACGCTCCGCCGTTGCCAGATTACTGCCGGTGTTGACAGAAGCTGATCTGGCGCCTGCAGGCTTTCAGCTGGATACCACACGAGTTACAGTTTTAACAGGCCAGGCGGGAGTTTGCAGTTTTGCTGCCGCCCGCCGGTTAGCTCAACTGGGGATCGATCTGGAGCTGGTGCAAGCGGGAGCTCTCCTTGCCGTAGTAGGTCCAGGGTTCCATGTCAAAGATGTAAAACGGGTGGTAACCGCCTTGAGCGGTTTAACGCAACAGAGAGCCGAAAGGAACGAAGCTCTTCCCCCCTTACCGCAAGCAGACGTGGTTCTGACTCCGCGGGAAGCATTCTATTGTGGTTCCCGTTATACAGCGCTTCAGGATGCCAGGGGCAAAATAGCGGCTGCCACAGTAGCATCATATCCGCCTGGGATGCCGCTGGTGGCCCCGGGCGAGCGAATTACCGATGACGTAATCACTTATATTCAAGAGGCAAGCCGTGCCGGCGTCTGTTTTCGCGGCCTTGACGGGGATGGTCGGATCAAGATTTGTGGAACAGAGAGATAAGAGGTGGGTTATGAAGAAAGGATATTTTATCAGTCTGGAAGGCCCCGATGGCGCCGGCAAGACAACCCAAGGGCTCCGTTTGGCTACTACTGCCAGAGCACTGGGGATCGAGACAATCCTTACCCGGGAGCCGGGGGGAACTCGCCTAGGTGATGCGGTGCGAGAAATCCTGCTGGAACCGGCGTTTCGAGAAATGGTGCCGTTAACAGAGGTTTTCTTATATGCGGCAGCCAGAGCCCAGCTGTATCATGAGGTGATTGCGCCGGGATTGGCAGCCGGCAACTTTTTGCTTTGTGATCGCTTTATTGATTCCACCCTTGCGTATCAGGTTTATGGCGGGAGGATGGATTTTAGCTTTGTCTTGCAGGCAAACCTGCGGGCAATTTATGGCAGGTTGCCTGATAAAACCTTTGTGTTGGATCTGGATCCCGCCAGTGGGTTGGCTAGGCGCGGCGCCGGTGCCGCAGATCGTGTGGAACAGAAGCCACTCTCTTTTCACAGTCGGGTGCGGGAAGGCTTTCTGCTTTTGGCGCGCCAATTTCCTGAAAGGATTGTGGTGCTAGACGGAAGTTTGCCGCCAGATGAACTGGCTGCGATCATTTGGAGCAATGTGGGCCCTGAGCTGGAGAAGCTGCGTTAGGCAGTTATTTTGTGGTATAATAAATTCTATGAGGTTAGCCATGAACTGGAAAGATATTCACGGACGTCAGCAGATTCTCCGTTCACTGCGGGCAGCATTGTCTAGCGGCAATTTGGCTCACGCCTATCTTTTTTGTGGGCCGGAGGGAATTGGCAAAAAAACGTTGGCAAAAGTTTTTTCAGCAGCGCTCGTCTGCCAAAGATCAATGGAGGAGCCGTGCGGGAGCTGTCCGGACTGCAATAAAAGCAAGGCCCTCTCTCATCCTGACATCCACTGGATTGTGCCGGAGGGGAAGAAGTCCCTGAAAATCGGTCAGACACGTGAGATTAAAAGAGCGGCTTATTTTAAACCGCATGAAGCGCGCTATCAAGTCTTTATTGTGGAGCAGGCAGAAACACTGACGGCAGAGGCTGCCAATAGTCTGCTGAAGCTGCTGGAGGAACCGCCACCACTGGCTGTTTTTATTCTGCTGGCCACCAGTCCGGCAGCTCTTTTGCCCACAGTCGTATCGCGCTGCCAGCTTTTTCAACTACCTAGACTTGACGCCGCAAACCTGGGCAGCATTCTTAATGCGGCAGGTAGGCAGCTTTCTTTGACAGAATCGCAGCGAGTCCTCCATGGCGCCGAAGGAATACCGGGTCGGGCTTTGCTTTTGGCGCGGGAAGACAGTCAACAGTCGTATGCGGAAGCTGTGGAATTGCTTGGACAACTGCAGGCAGAGGAGGCCATTGCCGCTCTGGCAGATAAATTGGCAGCAAATGAAAATCTGCCTTTGTTGCTGGAAGCGCTGCTGACAGTACTTCGCGATACCATGGTGCTTCAGGCTACCGGAAATGGCCGCCTGGTTATGCCGGCAGGCGATGGGGTCAGTTTGGACTCTTTGCTAGCCGAGTTTTCCTTGGTTAACGGTATGGCAGCGACAGAAATAATCCTGAAACTAGAAAAAGATTTGCAAAGTTCGGTAAATGTGCGGCTGGCTGTTGAGAGAGCCTTACGCAGGCTTAAGGAGGTATTCGAAAATGTTGACGGTAGCGGGGGTACGCTTTAAAAAAGCAGGCAAGATATATTACTTTGATCCTGATGGCAATGAGCTGTTGAGAGGTGCATTTGCTATTGTGGAAACATCCCGCGGGTTAGAGTTTGGAGAAGTAGTGGTCGCCCCTAAAGAAGTGGCAGATGAGGAAGTCATTTTGCCTCTAAAGAAAGTTATTCGTACCGCAAGTGAAGAAGATTGTCAGAAGATTTTGGAGAACCGGCAAAAAGAAGAGGAAGCCTTTGATCTGGCGCTCCAAAAAATCCACGAACATAGCCTCGAGATGAAGTTGGTCGATGTGGAGTATACCTTCGATCGTTCCAAAGTCATTTTCTATTTCACGGCTGACGGGCGAGTCGACTTCCGTGAACTCGTTAAAGATTTAGCGACTGTGTTTCGTACAAGAATTGAATTGCGTCAAATTGGCGTGCGGGATGAAGCAAAAATGGTGGGGGGTTTGGGCCCTTGTGGCAGAATCCTGTGTTGCCATACTTTTCTGGGAGAATTTGAGCCGGTTTCTATCCGCATGGCAAAGGATCAGAATTTATCGTTAAACCCTACAAAGATCTCAGGTGTCTGTGGCCGCTTAATGTGCTGCCTGCGTTACGAGTCGGACGCCTATGATTTGGCCCGCGCGGAAAATAGAGTTTTAAAACAAGCAAAAGGAGAGCTGTCTGCCGCCGTTGACAAAAAATGCGAGTAATTTCGCTGAAGTTTGCCGGAAGCGTTGCTTTAGCTTGGAGGTTGCATTAGCTGATTTCATTATCTCTATGGGGGGAATCCCATGAATCCCGGTACACTGTATCTTTGTCCAACGCCTCTTGGCAACATGGAAGACATTACCTTGCGCGTGCTGCGTATCTTGGGGGAAGCAGATAAGATTGCGGCAGAAGATACGCGGCGTACCCGTAAACTTTTAAGTCATTTTAAGATTCATACGCCGCTTACCAGCTACCACGAGCATAATAAACACAAAAAAGGAGCAGTGATTCTCGCTTGGCTTCAAGCAGGTTTGTGCGTGGCTCTAGTTAGTGACGCAGGAACACCCGGCATTGCTGATCCCGGAGAAGATTTGGTGAAAGATGCGCTCAATCATGGTATTCAGGTTGTCTCTTTACCCGGCCCGGTGGCGGCAGTTACCGCACTAGTTGCTTCAGGCTTGCCCAGCGTACCCTTTGCTTTTTATGGCTTTTTACCGGCGCGTGGCTCCGAGCGGAAGATGATTGTCAGCAGAATTCTTGGCGAAGATAAAACGGTGGTCTTTTACGAAGCTCCCCATCGGTTAGTCAAAACACTGACGGAACTTCAGGCTGATGAACAGAGCCGCCAGGTGGTTGTGGCGCGCGAACTGACCAAGGTTTATGAACAATTTGTCAGGGGCACACTAACGGAAGTGCAGGCACATTTTTCCTTAAATGAACCGCGAGGGGAGTGTACGGTGCTTCTAGCCGGTAAAGGCAAGAAGCCTTGTTTGGCGGAACCGGTAGCGCTTGTTGAAGATTTACTTAAGGAAGGGCTAACAAAAAAAGAAGCCATTCGAGAAGCGGCTAATCGCCTAAAACTGCCTCGTAATGACGTGTATAAAAGAGTGTTGGCAAAAAAATAAGGACAGGTTAACCTGTCCTTATTCTGCCGCCATCTTGTTAATGCATTCTTGGCAAACAATGCGGTCGTTGTGACGCTTTACATGGTTTGTGCTCCCACAGAACAGGCAACCCGGCTCATATTTTTTCAGGATGATTCTTTCGTTGTCAACAAAAATTTCAAGTGAATCTTTTACTGCAATTCCTAAGGTTTTCCGCAGTTCAATCGGAATAACAACACGACCAAGCGTGTCTGCTCTGCGCACAATTCCAGTAGATTTCAACAATATCTCCCCCTGATTCAGCATAATTCGACAAACATAGTATACAAGCAATTTCCAAAATAAGCAAGTATCTTTTTCCAGTCTTTCTCCAGATTATTAAACTTTGCTTCGTGATTTTATGGCCTTCAATTCTTGCGCCGACAGATTGCTTGCCTCCGGAGATTGTTTTTTGGTATAATAGACTATCTTGCCAAGTCGGGTTTCTACTTAAAAAAGGAGTGTCTGTTTTGCATAAAAAGACATTTTATATCACTACCCCTATCTACTATCCCAGCGACAAATTACATATCGGCCACTCGTATACCACGGTAGCCGCCGATGCCATGGCGCGTTTTAAAAGGCTTACAGGCCACCAAGTTCACTTTCTTACAGGCACAGATGAGCATGGTCAAAAAATAGAACGGCAGGCACAGCAGGCTGGCAAGCAGCCCCAGGCCTTCGTTGATGAAATTGTAACTTGGATTAAAAGGCTGTGGGATATTTTTGACATTTCTGCAGATGATTTCATCCGCACTACCGAAGAACGGCACAAAATTTCTGTACAGAAAATTTTTCAGAAATTTTATGAACAGGGTGACATCTATAAGTCCAAGTATGAAGGATGGTATTGCACCCCTTGCGAAGCATTCTGGACTGAGCGGCAGTTGGCTGAAAAGAATTGCCCGGACTGCAAGCGTCCGGTGGAACTCGTGACGGAAGAAAGTTACTTTTTTAGAATGAGCAAATATACCGATAGGCTAATGGAATATATTGAAAAGAACCCAGGCTTTATTCAACCGGTTTCCCGCAAGAATGAAATGATTAATAATTTTCTTAAGCCCGGCCTAGAGGATTTGTGTGTCTCCCGCACATCTTTTAGCTGGGGGATTCCTGTGCCGTTTGATCCGGCACATGTGATTTACGTTTGGCTTGATGCGCTCAGCAATTATATCACCGCATTAGGCTATCTGTCTGATGACCAAAGTAAAATGCAGACATTTTGGCCAGCCGATGTACAGTTAATCGGCAAGGAGATTGTCCGCTTTCATACCATCTACTGGCCGATCTTTTTGATGGCGCTGGGGCTGGACCTGCCTAAGCAAGTTTTTGGCCATGGTTGGTTGCTGCTCGAAGAAGGAAAAATGTCAAAATCTAAAGGAAATGTAATTGATCCCGAGGTACTCATCGATCGTTACGGTTCTGACGCTATTCGCTATTTTCTTTTGCGAGAAATCCCCTTTGGCGCGGACGGTCATTTTAGTGAAACGGCGCTGATTCAGCGCTTGAACTTTGATTTGGCAAATGACTTGGGGAATCTATTAAACCGCACGTTGGCCATGCTCAATAAATATTTTGCGGGAAGAGTGCCTACCCCCGGCAAGCGAGAAGCTTTAGACCTGGAGTTAAGCGGCATGGCGCTTGCCTTGCCTGACGTCATGGAGCAGTTAATGGATCAACTTCAGTTTTCCGGTGCGCTTACCGAATTGTGGAAATTTATCGGTCGCGCCAATAAATATATTGATGAAACGGCTCCGTGGGCTTTGGCTAAAGCAGGAAGCCAGGAACGCTTAGCTACGGTGATGTATAATCTGCTAGAAAGCATTCGAATTGTTTCTGTCCTGCTTTTGCCATTTATGCCTCGTACGCCGGAAAGAATTTGGCAGCAGTTGGGGATTGCAGGCGAGGCGGACATTTTGAGCTGGGAGAGTATCAGGCAATTTGGCGTGATTCCCAGTGGGACACAAACTGTGGCCGGCAGCGAGGTATTGTTTCCTCGCCTGGAATTGACGGAAGAGGGAGGCGCCCCGGTTCGTCAGGCAACAAAAAAAGATAAGCCGCTAGCCGTAGCAAAGGAGGCGCCAAGGGTGGAAGAGGCGGAAGGCCTGATTTCCATTGAAGATTTTGGACGTGTTGATTTGCGGATAGTGGAGATTACCGCAGCACAGAAAATTGAAGGCGCCGATAAATTATTAAAACTGACCGTCAGCCTAGGCAAGGAAGAGCGTCAGGTTGTGGCTGGAATTGCCAAGCACTATGAGCCGGAGTCACTTCTTGGCAAGCGCGTGCTGTTTGTGGCAAACTTGAAGCCGGCTAAACTGCGAGGGCTTCGTTCAGAGGGGATGCTTCTGGCGGCAGCAGATGAGCAGGGGAACTTAGTGCTGGTTACCACAGAAAAGCCGATCAGCTCAGGCAGCAAGGTGAAATAAACAATGAATCTAATTGACACACATGCGCAAAAAGATTCGATATCTCATAATGCCGTCAAAAGAAACAAATAACCACGGGGGTTTTCAGGCTTCGTGGTTATTTGTTTTGACGCGGTATTAG
>JAGXTN010000027.1 GCA_018333455.1 Dethiobacter sp.
CTAAACACACGGTTCGTCCATAATTTAAAGCAGAACAGGGTTTTCGCGCATAAGAAAGTGGAGCATTTGTTGATAGACGACAGGCCAAATCTCCATAATGTGTGAAGCCACAAACGAGCTTTGCAACGCTTTCTCCCAAAATGGGGTGCCAATTAAATTGGCCACTGCTACCAGAATCAGCGCAAAGAGCAGACCTTTTAACAAACCCAGCCCAAACCCACCTAAAGCATTTACCGTTCCCAGTACAGGCAGGGAAAAGAGGCTGTGTGCCATCCCCGCCATTATCCGAAAAAGCAGACGCACTAGAAAAAACAAAAGAGCAAACCCAAACAGGCGTAAAAGAATATCACCCAAGACAAACCCAAACGGTGTAGGATTATTTGCCCAGTCAGGGAGCCAGCGAAAAATAGGCAGATAACTGTCAAGCAGCAGGATAAACTGGCTGCCATAACTTAGCGCTACCAAATACGAGGCAAGAACGGCTGCAACATCAAAAAACTGACGGACAAGCCCTCGCCGCCAACCCATGACAGCAGAGAAAAGTAGGATCATAATAATCAAAATATCCAGCCAGTTGCTCATCTTGTTGTTTTCTGATCCAGAATGGTTTCCAGCTCCTGCAATTCCTTTCGCAGCAAAAACAGTTCATCCGCCAAATTAATGGCTGTTAATACAGCAATCCTACTGACTCCCAACCTACTGTTAGTCTGCCCGATTTGCCTCATTTTTTCATCAACGTAATGAGCTGCCCGCTTCATATAATCAGGAGATGCAGGCCCCCTCATAGTGTATTCCTCACCGTAAATTTTTACATGGACACGGTTTTTTTGTTCCGTTTGGGTCAAGGCAACCGACCTCCCGATCCTTTGTCCCTTTATTATTCGCCTCAATCTGACATTTTTCCTGCTCCCGGCAAGTCTTTTACCGTTATCGGCGCAAACTGGCAGAAAACCTGGCGGACAGAGCTTCTTCAATATTTTGGTGCTGCCGCGCCACCACTTCGTCACTCAGTGTCCTAAATTTATCCCGGTACTTGACTGCAAAAGCCAAGCTACGGCTACCTGCCGGAATTTGAGGCCCACGATACAAGTCAAAAAGGTTAACTTCTTCCACCAGCAAACCGCCGGCTTCGCGGATTAAATTAATAACTTCCGCAGCGCTTACTGCATCAGGCACGACAATTGCCATATCCCGCAACATAGCAGGATAACGCGGCAGCGGAACATATTCAGAACATAAATTTGTGCGTGTCAGCACAGTCTGCAAGTCAAGCTCTGCCAAATAAACCGGCTTATCAAAATCATAGCTATCTGCCACATTGGGGTGAATTCTGCCAAGCCAGCCTACTTCTTCGCCTGCCAATAGAATGCTGGCGCTCTGACCTGGCTGGCACCAGGAAATTTCCGCCGGCAGATATGTTGCCGGCCTACTACCTAGGCGCGCTAAAACGGTTTCCACCGTGCCTTTTATATCAAAGAAATCGGCTGCCAACGGTTTTTGCTGCCAGTGTTCGTCCGGAAATGCACCGGTTATGGCAATACCCAAAACTGTGCGTTCGTCAGCAAAACCCTCGGTCAATTCCTGAGCAAAATAGACTGAGCCCAGCTCAAAGAGCTTTAAGTCGTGCTGATTTCGATTTTTGTTATAGTTGATGGTAGATAATAAGCCGCTAACTAATTGTGTCCGCATCACACTTTGCTCTTCCGATAACGGATTAGCTAGGGGAATCGCCTGCCGCAGCCGGCTATCTGCCGGGATTTGGAGCTTTTCCGCATCCTGTCTACTAACAAATGAGTAGTTGATCACTTCCGCAAAGCCGCAGGACTGCAAGATCTGCTTGGTTTTTTTCAGTAGCTGCTGTCTGTCGGTAAGTCTGCCCTGGGTCATGGCGCCGGCGGGCAACGTGCTGCCAATTTTATGATAGCCATGAATACGAGCCACTTCTTCAATCAGATCCACTTCCAGTTGCAAATCTGGACGACGGGTAGGGACAGTCACATGTAATTGAGTTCCCTCTCCCACAGAAAACCCTTGCCGACGAAAAATCAAAGCCATCTCCAGCTGGGAAATTTCTAGACCAATCAGCTTCCGCGCCCGCTCAGGACGAAGTCGAATTTGCTGCGGATAGCGTGGAGCAACATATTCATCAACCACTTCTCCGTCTGGGTATCCGGCGCCTAACAGTTCAATCAATCGAGAAGCCCTCTGGATTGCTTGCGTGCAGCCGTTAACGTCCACACCTTTTTCAAAACGCTGCTGCGCTTCTGAATAAAGACCAAGACTACGGCCTGTTCGACGGATTGAGGTGGGATCAAAATGAGCCGATTCCAGCAAAACGCTAGTCGTTTCCTCAGTCACTTCCGTTTCCAAGCCCCCCATTACACCTGCTATGGCAATCGGCCGCAACGCATCAGCAATCACTAACATCTCTCCTGTTAACGGACGCTCCATTTTGTCGAGCGTAACAAGAACCTCATTTTCAAAGGCAAGCCGCACTTCAATTCTACCCTCCGTAAGTGTCGAATAATCGAAGGCGTGTAGTGGTTGTCCCCATTCCCACATCACATAGTTGGTCACATCCACGATATTGTTGATCGGACGCACTCCAGCCTGCAGCAAACGAACCTGCATCCAAACCGGAGAAAGACCAACGCGTACATTCCGTACAACCAACCCTGAGTAACGGGCACATAATTTCTGATCTTTGATGCTAATCTTCGGTGGCGGAGAAGTTAACGGCTTGATGTCGGCAGTGGCATTTGGCATCTGCACCAATTTTCCTGTCAGGGACGCCACTTCATAAGCAACCCCCAGCAAACCCAAACAATCTGCGCGGTTAGGAGTCAGACCCAAAACAAGAATCGGGTCTGTTAGGTAGAGGGCTTCTGTTAAAGATTGACCAAGCGGTGTATTCTTATCTAAAACGAGAATACCGTCTAAGTTAGGATTTAGAGCAAGGCCGAGTTCAGCGGCAGAGCAAAGCATGCCGGCCGATTCCACGCCTCGTAGCCTCGTTCGCTTAATCTTCAGATTGCCGGGCAGCACAGCTCCCGGTTTGGCAAGGGGTACCCTCTCACCGGGCAGCAAATTGGCAATGCCTGCTACCACAGTATGTTCCTCTTCTCCATCCCATACCTGAACCACAAAAAGCTTGTCTGCCTCAGGATGCTTTTCCACCGTCAGCACTTCTGCCACTACCACCCCGCTAAAGTCCACACTAAGCGTTGTGATTTCTTCCACTTCAATACCGGCATTTGTCAGGACATCCGCCAGTTCCTTGGCCGTCAACTCAATCTCGATAAAGTCCTTTAGCCACGTATATGGTACACGCATACTACTTCCTCCTTTGCTTGCCTGCTCAGCCGAATTGCCGCAACATACGAATATCGTTACTAAAAAACATCCGCAGATCGTCAATCCCATATTTGAGCATAGCAACACGTTCCACGCCCATACCAAACGCATAGGCAGTATACTCTTCCGGATCATATCCAGACAACTCCAGCACCCGAGGGTGGACCATGCCTGAACCGAGAATTTCAATCCAGCCGCTATCTTTACAGACACGACAGCCCTGTCCGCCACAAATCACACAAGCAATATCTACTTCCGCACTCGGTTCGGTAAACGGGAAAAAGCTGGGGCGTAATCGTACCTGCTGGTTCGGTCCAAACATCTGACGGGCAAACAAAAGCAAAGTGCCCTTTAAATCGGAAAGAGAAATATCACGGTCAATCACCAACCCCTCCACCTGGTGAAACATCGGGGAATGGGTAGCGTCATCATCTCGCCTATATACTTTTCCCGGTGCGATAATCCGTACCGGCACCTGCGGCGCCAAATCTTCCATGGTCCTGATCTGTACAGGTGATGTGTGGGTACGCAGCAAAATCTCCGGGCGGATATAAAAAGAATCTTGCATTTCCCGTGCCGGGTGCTCCCTGGGAATATTCAGTGCCTCAAAATTATAATATTCTGTCTCGATTTCCGGACCCTCTTTAATTGTAAAACCCATCCCGAGGAAAATTTCGGCAATTTCTTCCATGATCAGTGTCAGAGGATGCAAATGACCGATCATGGGCGGCTTGCCGGGCAGAGTCACATCCACCTGCTCCTTGGTCATAGCTTTGTGGCGAGCCATGCTGCGCAGTTCTTCTTCCCGCGCAGCAAAAAGGTTCGTCAGCTCATCCCTAATCTGATTCGCCAAGCCTCCTACCAGCGGACGCTCCTCCGGCGGAAGCTGCCCCATTCCACGCAGCAGAGAAGTCAGCTCTCCTTTTTTGCCTAGAAAACGAATTTGAATCTGTTTCAAGTCCTCTTCTGTCTGTACAGTAGCAATTTCTGCAACAGCCTGGTTATGTATCTCCCGAAGTTTTTTCTGCACGGAACGTCTTCACTCCCTTTTTATAACAAGAAAGAAATAAAAAATATCGCCCCAAAAAAGGGACGAAAGCTAACTTCCGCAGTACCACCCATACTGAGCAGATACACCACTCATTCTTGTTCTGTAACGGAGGCTCCGCAGCTTGGCGCACATACTCGTCCCGTCATTGCTTCTAGCCTCTTTTGGTTGTTACAATCTGTTTATACAAAAGATAAGCTGTTACAGAACCGGTTCTTTCAAAAAACCGCCAAAACAGGTCAGCGTTAAACATCGCAGACCACTCCTTATTCATGGAATGGGACTGCCTTCATTATAGCACAGGCAAAAAGATGATACAAGAAATCTTCTGTATTTCCTTAAAGACTTCGTCGCTGACGGGCAGCTTCAAAAAAAATAACAGACATGGCAATAGCAGCATTAAGCGATTCAACTGCGGCTGCCAACGGAATCGAAACCCACGCATCCGCGGCTTCTGCCACAACTCGGGAAACTCCGGCTCCTTCGTTGCCGATTACTACCGCAGCCGGCACAGACCAGTCAAAGCCGTCATATGCAGTAGTAGCTGTCGCGGCGGCGGCAACAAGCGGAATCTGCCGCAGTCGCAGTTCATTTAACAGTTCGGAAGTCGTCGCTTCCACCACCGGGATGGCAAAATGGGCGCCCATAGCCGCGCGAAGCGTTTTTGGATTGGCGCTATCCACCGTTCCCGGTAGCAGCACTGCTCCGGCGGCACCGGCGGCAACCGCAGAGCGCAACATGGTTCCCAAATTCCCCGGATCCTGCACAGCGTCAACCACCAACAAAAGCGGTGCAGTGCCGACAAAAAGGTCAGTCAAAGTATAGCTGGGCTTTTCTGCGATGGCGATAATTCCCTGCGGAGAATCGGTAAATGCCGTACAGTCAAAAAGTTTTTCCGCCACCCGGACAATTGAAGCATTTCCTAAGTGCGGCAGGAGAAAAGGAAATTTGCCCATGTCTACATCTTCCCGCACGAGAATCAGCTTCGGAATAATTCCCCGGGAAAGAGCATCGCTAACCAGCTTGACCCCTTCTAGCGGCAGCAGGTTCAGCTCATCCCGTACATCTCGCTTCTTTAGGTTGCGGTACAGCTTAAGATATTGATTTTGGGCGCTATTTATCACAGATAGCATTCTAAGACTCGCCCATTTTTTGCAGACTAGTATTTTCTCCCACCATAATTAGCAAATCTCCGGCCTGAATTTTATCAGAGGCTCCTGGTGAGACGTTGATGTTTTTGTCAGACGTGCGGATAGCCAAGACATTTACGCCAAATTTTGCGCGTAAATCTAACTCATTTAAAGACTTTCCCACCATTTCGGCAGTTGCGATAAACTCCACGATGCTAAAATCGGGCGACAGCTCGATAAAATCCAGCACATTAGTGGCAGCCAGATTATTAGCCACACGGATACCCATATCACGTTCGGGGAAAACAATCCTGTCTGCGCCAATTTTTTGCAATACTTTACCGTGCTGCTCAGTAAGTGCTTTAGTAACAATCTGTTTTACACCCATCTCTTTCAAAACCAAGGTTGTGAGAATGCTGGCCTGAATATCTTGTCCGATGGCCACAATAACCACATCAAAATTGCTAATGCCAAGCGACTTCAGCGCCGTTTCACTAGTGGAATCAGCCACAACCGCATGAGTAACTCTATCCACAATTCCATCAATCCTGGACTCGCTAGTATCGATGGCTAGGACATCGTAGCCCATTTCATACAGCTTTGCCGCAACGCTGGCCCCAAAACGTCCGATTCCAATCACCGCAAACTGTCTAGCCTTCACAGAATTCACTCCTTTAACCGATCATGATTCTCTCTTCGGGATATTTGACAGGCGCCTTCTGCATCCTCTTCGCCAACGAGAACACGAGTGTCAGCGGACCTACTCGACCGGCAAACATGACTATAATAATAATCATGCGGCCGACAGGAGAAAGCTCCGGCGTGACCCCGGTGGAGAGCCCCACAGTGCCAAAAGCTGACACGACTTCAAAAAGCATATCCAGCAGTGAACCTCCCTCTGTGATCAGTAAGGCAAAAGTGGCAGAAAAAACCAACAGAAACGATATCATGGTAATGGACAGTGCGCGTCGCAAAATTTCGACCGGTATTTGTTTTTTATAGAGCAGAGGGTGCTCTCTTCCCCGAATGGTCGAAATTACCGCTACTACCAGCGCCCCAAATGTGGTCGTTTTAATACCACCACCTGTTGAAGCAGGAGAGGCACCAATGAACATTAGACCAACGATGAAGAAAAGCGTATAGGGGAACAATCCATCCGTGGGCACTGAATTAAAACCTGCCGTTCTAGGTGTTGCCGCAGTAAAGAAGGCGTTGATAACTTTGTTGCTTAGGCTAAGCTGTCCAAGCGTGGCAGGATTACTATACTCTAAAGCAAAAATTATCACAGTAGGGAGCACTAGCAAAAGTCCTGTGACTAACAACACAATTTTCGTATGAAGCGTATATCGTACGAAGCGGCGTTTCTGATGAACCTCCATAATTACAGCGAAACCCAAACCCCCAATGATGAACAAGCCGGCGACTGTCAGGAGAATAACAGGGTCGTGGGCATAAGGTGTCAAGCTGGCAAATCCGCCAATCAAGTCAAAACCAGCGTTGCAAAAGGCGGAGACGGCATGAAACGCTGCGTAAAAAAGGCCTGTCCATAAACCATATTGGGGAATGAACCTTGTACTTAAAAACAGGGCGCCAATAGCTTGAATTGCCAAAGTCAGCAAGACAACTCTATATACAAGCCGGATCAAGTCTTGTTGAGAGATCTGGTTCATCGCCTCCTGAATCACCAGTCGTTCCCGCAAAGTAATTTTCTTGCCCAAGAGAATATATACCAAGGTGGCGGCAGTCATAATCCCTAAACCGCCAATCTGAATCAAAAACATGATTACCGTTTGTCCAAACCTTGTAAAATATGTACCGCTGTCTACCACGACCAGTCCAGTAACGCACACGGCAGAAGTGGACGTAAACAAGGCGTCTAAAAACGAGATTCGTCCGGTATGTGTGGAAATGGGCAGTGAAAGCAAAATAGCCCCAATCAAAATGAGAGCTGCAAAACCGCCTACCAAAATTTTGGGTGGAGACACTTTGCGTGCCTGAAACGGATTGAGATACAAGGCTCCTGCCACCTCCTAAAAGGCGAAGCCAGAAGCAAATACTTCTGACTTTAAAGTTTAAGCATTTTGATTAGAGGTTTTCTTTAGCAACACCAATTAATTGGCTGAAACTTTCCGTGTCATTGACAGCCAGCTCGGCAAGCATTTTGCGGTTAATGTCAACGCCGGCACGTTTTAGCCCATTAATCAGACGACTGTAAGACATCCCATTTATCCGGGCAGCAGCGTTAATTCTGGCAATCCACAGCCTTCTGTAATCCCTCTTTAGATTGCGGCGGTCGCGATAAGCGTAAGCCAGCGACTTCATTACTGCTTGGTTAGCTGTGCGAAACAACTTACTCTTAGCGCCAAAATAACCTTTGGCAAGTTTGATTACTTTTTTATGACGCGCCCTGCCGGTCACGCCTCGTTTAACCCTTGGCATAAAAAAACCTCCTTGCATCGTTATATTCTTTAGTATGTGCTGATATTTAGTTAGGCAGCATCCGAGCCACTCGCTTAATGTCGGAAGTGCTGACCAAAGTATTTTTGCGCAGCCGACGCTTGCGGCCGGGGGCTTTCTTCTCTAGAATATGGCGCGCGTAAGCATGGCTACGCTTAAATTTGCCGGTTCCTGTTTTTTTAAAGCGCTTGGCGGCGCCTCGATGCGTCTTCATCTTAGGCATAGCTGTTTCCCTCCTAGTTCGATTTCGGCGTCAGAATCATGATCATGTTCCGTCCTTCCACCTTAGGGACACGTTCCACATTGCCCAGGTCTTCCACTTCCTTTGCCATCCGCAGAAGCAGTTTCTGACCCATTTCAGGGTGGGTAATTTCCCGGCCTCTAAACATAACGGTAGCCTTTACTTTATCTCCGGCTTCCAGAAACCGACGGGCATTTTTCAGTTTGACATTAAAGTCATTATCTTCAATATTAGGACGGACTTTAACTTCTTTGACCGTAATAATTTTCTGGTTCTTGCGCGCTTCTTTCTCCCTCTTACTCTGCTCAAACTTGTATTTCCCAAAATCCATGATGCGGCAAACAGGCGGTTTGGCAGCAAGAGACATAGCCACCAGATCAAGATTCTTCTCAGTAGCCAATCGCAACGCTTCTTTTAATGGCATAATCCCCAACTGAGCACCATCCGTATCGACCACCCGGACTTCCCGGGCACGGATTTGTTCATTAACAAGTAAGTCCTTACTAATCTTGCATCACCTCCAAAAATATAATTGTCACCCCTATTGCGTAGAAAGCCTAATATAATTCCCTACACAATTAAAAAACGCAGGCGAATCCACCTACGTTCATCTTCAACAAAAAATACGCTCATTCAATCCGGCGATTATTGTTGACCCATGGGGCTAAGCCTTAGGGTGAGAAGCAGTGGCTTCTTCTTAAGTCAACTCAATATAACATACTCTAATCAAGAAGTCAACGGCACTTTTCGCGAATTTCCAGCTTAATTTTCTCAATAAAGTCTTCGATCTTCATTGTGCCGACCTCACCTGATGAACGCTCTCTGACAGCTACTGCTCCGGCAGATTCTTCCTTTTCCCCCACCACCAGCATGTAAGGAACTTTCTGCATCTGAGCCTCGCGAATTTTGTAGCCAACCTTTTCATTGCGCAAATCAGCTTCCACGCGGACGCCTGCAGTCCAAAGCCTGGCAGTCACATCCTTAGCATATTGATGAAACTTCTCCGTAATCGGCAGCACCGTCACCTGCTGGGGCGACAGCCAAACTGGGAAGGCTCCGGCAAAATGCTCAATCAGCACCGCCATAAATCGCTCAATAGAACCATAGATCACCCGATGAATCACCGCCGGCCTGTGCTTTTGCCCATCTTCTCCCACATAGCTTAAATCAAACTTCTCTGGCATCTGAAAATCTAATTGAATAGTACCGCATTGCCAGGTTCGGCCGATGGAATCTTTAAGGTGGAAATCAATTTTAGGCCCGTAAAAAGCACCGTCTCCTGCATTAACTAAATAAGTAATCTTTCGTTCTTCCAGTACATCCCGCAGCGCCGTAGTGGCAATCTCCCACATCTCGTCAGAGCCCATGGCTTTTTCCGGCTTGGTAGACAGTTCCACGTGATATTCAAAGCCAAAAAGATGATACATTCTGTCTGTCAGTTCTATAACTCTAGCCACTTCGTCTTTAATCTGTGACGGCAGCATAAAAATATGGGCATCATCCTGGGTAAAGGCTCGCACACGCATTAAGCCGTGCAACGCGCCGGACAGTTCATGGCGGTGCACAAGGCCTAGTTCTGCCATGCGGAGTGGCAAATCCCGATAGGAATGCATTTTTGTTTTAAACAGCAGCATCGCACCGGGACAGTTCATCGGCTTAACGGCAAAATCCTGCTCCTCGATACGCGTGAAATACATATTCTCTTTATAATGCGCCCAGTGACCTGAACGCTCCCACAATACCCGATTTAAAATTATCGGCGTCTTAATCTCATCATAGCCGGCTCGGTGGTGCTCCTCACGCCAGTAGGCTTCCAAGCCGTTGCGGATGACCATTCCTCTTGGGTGCAACAACGGAAATCCCGGTCCTTCCTCCTGAATACTGAATAAATCGAGTTCACGGCCCAGTTTGCGGTGATCACGCTTTTTCGCTTCTTCTAGGCGATGCAGGTATTCATCCAAAAGCGCTCTCTTGGGAAACGATGTGCCGTAAATCCTCTGCAACATCGGATTTTTTTCACTGCCGCGCCAGTAAGCACCTGCCAAATTTAACAGTTTTACCACTTTTACCTTACCGGTGGAAGGCAGATGTGGTCCGGCACATAAATCTACAAAATCTCCGCAGCGGTAGCAGCTAATGACCGCATCTGCAGGTAAATCCCGAATGAGTTCCACTTTATACATTTCACCCAGTTTTTCGAAATATGACGCCGCTTCTTCCCGGCTCAGCTCAAAACGTTCCAACGGCAGATCCTCTTTGATTATCTGTGCCATTTCAGCCTCAATCTTCTCCAGATCAGCAGGCACAAAAGACTCACTGTAATCAAAATCATAATAGTACCCGTCTTTAATGGCAGGGCCAATTCCCAATTTCACATCTGTAAACAGGCGCTTCACCGCCTGAGCAAGGATATGACTAGATGTATGACGATAGACTTCCGCCCCTTCTTCATCATCAAAAAGCAGGAAACGCACTTCCGCTTCTCCAGGCAAAACTGCTGACAAATCTCTGACAGAATTATTTACTTTAGCGGCTGTTGCTTCTTTTTTTAAGCGGCCGCCCAGCTCATTTGCAATATCGAGCACGCGGGCACCTTCGGGATATTCCCGCACAGAACCATCCATTAATGTTACCTTAGGCAAATTTTACCACTCCATCCTCCATAAAGTTGCCTTGCAGATGTAAATTCTGACTAATACCACCTCAAAGAGTTTTAAACAAGCCAAAACACCAGCAGCGCTTGCAACAGGCCAATCAGGAAACCAAGAACTGCCCCAAGCAGTTCAATCTGCTTTAGCTCACTTCTGGCCACACTTAAAACTAGCCTCTCCACTTCAAGCAGAGGCAACGCATTAATCTTTCTTTCCACGATAACACGCACATCGACCTGTTCCCGCATATGGGTAATAAGCAATTCCACCATTTGCGGAAATTGATGCACCACTTCAGCCGTCACTAAATCACTTAACCGCTGGCTAAGAGTCTGACGCACAGACTTAGGCAGCATACCTATCTTTTCTCCGCACCAGCGGTCGACTGCTATACATACCAGCCACTCCATTTTCCGCCGGATAGCCGGCATGTCCAACTGTTCCGCCAACTCGTCCACAGAAAAGAGCTGTTCAGCCACTACATCTCCAACGGTATAGGCAATCTGCCCTCTGCGTTTAGGAATAAGGCCCTGAAAGGTAAGAGGTCCTAGGCGGAACGGTTGAAGCGGCCGGAAAAGCAGACGAATCGCCAGTACATTAGTAACCCAGCCAATCACCGCACCGGTCAAAGGCAAAAGAACAAAAATCATTCGCTCTCTCCTTTCATACTCCATTCTACCATAAAAGCTGCAAAGAAAAATAGAGCGCCGCAATTGCGGCGCTCTATTTTTCTTTCAATGTGAGGTAGATACTCTCACTCAGACAAAGCTTACACCGCCTGCAAAAGGTCACCCGGCTTTCAAAAATATGTTTTAATGTTTCCACTGTTTTGGGGTAAAAGTTATAGATCTGTTTATGCAACACCACACGATATGGCACCACGCTAATCAACATGCTCATCAACTGATTTTCGACATCTGTAACACTATCGCAGACGCCCCAATGAACATCTTCTTGACACTGCTCGATCGGCTTATAATGCTCATCAAGCAACCGAGCTTGCCCAAATTCATCTAATATCACATGGGCCAGCTTAATTTTTGGCTCCTGCAATGTCATAAAATATTTTAGTAATTGAATAAATTCCTGGTATTCCTTTTCCCAGAGAAAATCATCCACAGCTCTGTCAACGTTCTTGCGCAAAAATTCAAGCCAGGTCCGCAGACGAAAGAGAATAAACCCGTGCAAATTAAGATATTGTCTTCGCGCCAGATAAACCGCTAACAACTCCCGTACTTCTTCTAAAAGCTGTCCCCCCGCCTCTTTGCTTCGCTCGCTTTCATAGTGCTTTACTGACAAAGATAAAATCTCCCGTCGCTCATAGCGGGGAAAATAAAAATATGATTGCTCAACTATTTCACTAAGATAGTGGCTGGCCTGCTGCTCCATAATAAAAATAGCTAAATTTTCAGCTAAAATTCTGCCAAAGAGCTCCTCCTGGTCAAATTCAGCCCCTTGATTACTTTCAATTTTACAGAACAGATGAGGCCAGTGATTAATCGTCTTCTCTGTGAAGCTCACTTTCCAGCCCATTTTACGAAAAAAAAACATCCCTACTCCCAGTTTTTCTGGCAGATCGGGCGTCGAGTGTTTGACGGCAATTGCATACAGAGACATTGGTATCTCCTCCTTCCTTAGTATTATATGATTGGAAAAAAAATTGTATACTTTTAACACTATCCCCTTGCAAAGGACTGCCTTTCCAAAACTTTTCGCTTACCGTCAAGCCCTTAGCAAACGCCCGCCACCAAGAAAAACGCTTCGCGCTTTATCTAAAGATGCGTTTTTCTTGTCCGCTAGGGGCTGCCGCCCCTTCGGCGGAACTTCGTTCCTGAGCACCCCGCAAGAGTAAGGGGCACGCCCCTTACAAACC
>JAGXTN010000028.1 GCA_018333455.1 Dethiobacter sp.
GTTTTCATCCTTCCGCTGGTGCCGCAGGCGGCATGGGTGTCTACTTGAAAAATCCTATTTTTGTCATATGAGATAATCCATATGCCTTTGTCAAATGGATTCCGGCTCAAACCCAGCACTCCTTTGATCTGGGCTAGAGCCAGATTCCAATCCCAACACAGCGGCGACGTGTCGCGAATAACAAGAGCCACATTCGGACCGTAGTCCATATGCAGTTTAGATGATATCGTTTCTACGACCATTTTGCAGACATTTCCCTGCAAACAACTCACCCCATCCAGAGGATTAGCTTTGCCCACCCGAACATCGGCTAGATGTCCTTCTAATACCTCTAAGCTCTTATGGTCGGAACGGCCAAGCAATGCTTGGATGTCCTTCGGTCGATCCTCAGTGAGAGTAATCTCTAAGTTCAAGATGCTTCCAGCCAGATCCCTGCATTGAATGTCCGGAGCGTCTGAATGTTCGTATATCCAAAAAGCCGTCCCCATCCTACGGTTATAGAGTTCTACGAATGCCTCAGCCGTACACCTCTCAATGTCTTTCTTCTCGTTCAAAATTGTCTCTACAACTCCATTTCTTTTAGCTCTAAATCTATTTAAATGCCTATCAGCTCCGCGCCAATCGTTAGCAAGCAGTCGTCCGTGCGATCACGTTAGCCTTTAAGAGGTCTTTTCTCGGGAATCCCAGCCTTGCGCGGGTATTTTATTGGTGTCGCTTCCTCTTTTTTGATCACGATCAGCAGACGCTGACCCATGTTCTGGGGGAGAAGATAGGGCAAAGTAAGCTCATGCCGACCTCCCAGTTCCTTGAGCGCCGTTTGAGCCGCAGCCAACTCCGCGGTTCCGTCCGGGCCTTTGTAAGCGACAAAATATCCGCCCGGCTCCACAAAGGGTAAGCAAAGCTCGCACAATACGCTTAATCTGGCGACAGCCCGGGAGACGACCAACGGAAATCGCTCACGATAAGCCTGGTTGCGGCCAAAATCTTCGGCACGCCCGTGTAAAGCTACTACCTGTTCGAGACCCAGCTCTTGGGCGGTTTCCAGCAAAAAAGTCACTCGCTTGCGCGATGAATCGAGGAGCGTCAAAGAGAGTTCTGGGCAGACGATTTTCAGCGGAAAGCCAGGCAACCCAGCGCCACTGCCCACATCGAGGAGCGGACCAGTCAACCTCCTTCGCCAAGTCAACAGCTGCAAAGAATCAAGAAAGTGCTTCATAAAAACTTCGCTTCGCTCTGTTATGCTCGTCAAATTGAACTTTTCATTGGCACTAATCAAAAGCTCATAATAGTGCTCAAAGACAGGGACTACCGCAACAGGTAAGGCAACGCCCCTGGCAAATAGCTCCTCAGCCAACTCATTCCCCATGGCGCAGCTCTCCTTTGCGGCGCCGCTGCTCAAGCCAGACTAGCAAAACGGCAATATCTGCCGGTGACACGCCAGAGATGCGGCTGGCTTGACCCAAGGAGCGCGGTCTTATTTTAGTCAGCTTTTCTGCGGCTTCGCGTGAGAGGGCCTCCAGCTTGCAATAGGATCCGTCTTCAGGTAACAATATGTTTTCCATTTTCCTGTATTTATCAATCTGTTGTTGCTGCTTGACGATATACCCTTCATATTTTAGCTGAATTTCCACCTGCTCCGCTACTTCCCGAGACAGTCGGCAATTTTCTTGCAAAATCATCAGCAACTTTTCATAAGTTATTTCCGGACGCCTGAGGAGCTGGCTAGCCCATGCGGACCCGGTCAATGGACTGCTGCCCAAGGAAGCTAAAATGGCGTTTACACAGTGATTACCGGAAACATTAACTTTAGCTAGACGTTCTTTTTCCTGTTCTACCGCTTGATATTTTTGCTCAAAGCGAAGGTGGCGCTCCGGCGAAATCAGGCCAACTTTGTAGCCTTTTGGGGTAAGTCGCAAATCGGCATTATCCTGTCGCAAAAATAAGCGGTATTCAGCTCTTGAAGTCATAATCCGATATGGTTCCAGCGTTCCTTTTGTCACCAGGTCATCGATCAATACGCCGATATATCCCTCCGAGCGGTCAACCACCAGTGGCCCCTTACCCTGAACAAGCAAGGCGGCATTGATGCCGGCCACAATTCCCTGTGCCGCCGCCTCTTCATAGCCGGACGAACCGTTAATCTGTCCGGCGCTAAAGAGTCCGCCCAGTTCTTTTGCTTCAAGGGTAGGGGCAAGCTGCAACGGATTAAGACAATCATATTCAATCGCATAGCCGGGTCGCATCAGCTTCACTCGTTCTAACCCTGGGATTGTCCGCAGCATCTTTAGTTGCACATCTTCGGGAAGGCTGGTGGACATGCCTTGGACATAATATTCGGCGGTATTCCGTCCTTCAGGCTCCAAAAAAACCTGATGGGACGAGCGCTCGCTAAAGCGAACCACCTTGTCTTCAATCGATGGACAATAGCGAGGTCCCACGCCTTTGATCTCCCCGCCATAAAGCGGAGAACGGTGGAGATTTTCCTCGATTATCGCGTGTGTTTCTGCCGTAGTGTGAGTCAGCCAACAAGGGAGTTGTTCAGTCTTTGCCGCCGTTTCCGTAAAAGAGAAAAAGAGCTCGTCCTCATCGCCGGGCTGAATGATGGTCCTAGAAAAATCAATGGTATCTCTGTGAACACGCGGTGGCGTCCCCGTTTTAAAGCGCAATAATTCAAACCCCAACTGCTGCAGATTAAGAGCCAGTTGGCAGCTTGCCTGCTGACCGTTTGGCCCTCCGCAATACTGCACATTTCCTAGAATTATACTGCCGCGCAAATAGGTACCCGCCGTCAACACTACCGCCCCAGCTAGGTAAGAAGCGCCATTTTGTGTAATCACGCCGCAAACGCGGCCCCCTCTGACTTGTAAGCTCTCTACCATTGCTTGCTGCAAGTGTAAATTGGCTGTTTCCTCCAGCACTAAGCGCATCGTCTGCTGATAGAGCCACTTATCGGCTTGTGCCCGCAGCGCATAGACCGCAGGTCCTTTAGCAGTATTTAGCATCCGAATCTGAAGTTTAGTTTGATCTATTGTCCTACCCATTTGCCCGCCCAAAGCGTCTACTTCCCGGACTAAGTGTCCCTTAGCAGGGCCGCCAATAGCCGGATTGCAGGGCATCAGGGCGACAGCATCCAAATTGATGGTTAACAGCAATGTGTTGCAACCCATTCGGGCTGCAGCCAGAGCAGCTTCACAGCCTGCATGGCCTGCTCCGATGACTATAACGTCATACTCTCCACCCAAGTAAATCATCCTCATTCACTCCAGCCTAAATTACTTCCCGATACAAAAATTACGAAATATTTCTTCCGCTAAATCGGCAGCCACCGTCTCTCCGGTAATTTCCCCTAGCGCTTCCACCGCGGCATGCAAGTCGATCGCCAGTAAATCCGGCGCATATCCAGCCGCCAAGGCTGCCAATAGTTCCTCCAGCGCTAGGCTTGTCCGTTTCAGCGCGTCTTTATGCCGCGCCGTCGTAACCATGGTAGACTGTGGAACTTTCACAGACCCCTGAAAAATCAAAGAAATAATGGTTTGCTCCAGCAGCTCCAAACCCTGACCCTCCAAAAGTGACATCGGCACCAAGGGAAACGAAGGCAGTTCGACAGTAAGTTTATTCACAGAAGCTAGGCTACTGGCTACTAAGTCCGTTTTATTACCAATAAGAATACACGGCTTCTCTTTTATTGATGCTAAAATTTCCCTGTCTTCCGCGTTGACTTGTGCAGATAAATCAAGTACATATAAAATCAAATCGGCATTCTTTAAGGCTCTCTTTGCCCGCTCCACGCCGATTTTTTCGGCCTCATCCGCTGTTTCTCTGATCCCTGCTGTATCCACCATCGTCAATGCCACGCCGCCTAAATTGATGCTTTCTTCCAAAATGTCACGAGTGGTGCCGGGAACGGCAGTTACGATAGCGCGTTGTTCCCTCAGCAATGCATTTAAAAGTGAGCTTTTGCCCACATTGGGCCTGCCGATGATGGCTGTGTGCACACCTTCCCGCATAATCCGCCCTTGATCGGCCGTCTGTAATAATCTTTGCGTTTCTGCCAAAGCGCTTGCTGTCCCGCAGCGCAATTCAGTCAAAGTCAAATCCTCCACATCATGATGTTCCGGAAAGTCAATCGCCGCCTCCAGATGAGACAACTGCCTTAACAGCGACTGGCGGATTGCTCTAACTTGTCTTGAGAGGCGGCCCTCCAGTTGGGCTAAGCTCAACTCCATCGCCTGCTCTGTTTTAGCTCGGATAAGCTGTATCACGGCTTCTGCTTGCGCCAGATCAATCCGACCATTTAAAAAAGCCCGCTGGGTAAACTCGCCCGGCTGTGCCAGCCGTGCTCCTGCTGCTAATACCAATTCCAAAGTCTTAGCCAGCGGCATAATTCCACCGTGGCAGTTAATTTCCACCACATCCTCCCGTGTATAGGTGTGTGGTGCCTGCATAAAAGCAATAAGTGCCTCATCAACTGCGCGCCCGTCTGCGGGATTGACTACATGGCCATAATAAAGACGGTGTGTTTTTGGTTTAGCCACTTGTCGGCTGAAGCGGAAGAGAGACAGCCCGATGGCGCAAGCTGCAGAACCGCTGATCCGGACGATGCCAATACCACCTTCTCCGGGAGGAGTGGCGATAGCAACAATAGTCTCTTCTGACATAAGCCCACCTCTTAAAAAAACCGCAGCCTGAGGCAGCGGTTTTTATGTTCTTTTATTTTTTAGGCGCGATTACTACTTTGCGGAAAGGTTCTTCGCCCTGGCTAAAGGTGGAAACGGCCGCGTTATCTTGCAAAGCGGTATGGATAATGCGCCTTTCCTGTGCCGTCATAGGCTCGAGCACCACTTCCTGGCAGTAACGCGTTGCCTTTTTGGCCAGATTCAGTGCGAGCGTGCGCAGCGTTTCCTCACGCTTTAGCCGATAATCTTCCACATCAAGCACTATACGGCAATCGTCCCCTGGGAAACGGCGGTAATAAGCCACATTTAGCAAATATTGCAACGCATTAAGCGTCTGTCCGCGCTTACCAATCAGTATCCCCATTTTGTTGCCGCTAACATTCATTTTCAAAATATCTTCTTCTTTTTTTATCTCGACGTCGCCGCTAACATCCATATGTTGTATAATTCCAGCCAAAAAATCACTCATATATTGATCCCGAGTTACTATTTCTGTAACGCGCACCTTGGCAGACTTAGAGCCAAACAACCCAAAAAGGCCGCTGCTAGCCTCCGCCATAACTTCTACCTTCACACCTTCCAGCGGAAGACTTAATGCAGTCAGTGCCTTTTGGATTGCTTCTTCAACCGTCTTTCCCGTTGCTTCCGCCACTCTCATTTTTCAGTTACCGCTCCCTTCGCTGGCTTTCTGTTAATTAGCAAATGATGCACAATGGATAGCACGTTATTAACTACCCAGTAAAGAACCAGGCCGGCGGGAAACTGAAGGCTGAAATATAAAAGCATTATCGGCATAAAAATCAGCAAAGCCTGTTGTGACTTATCGGTCATCATCATCTTCTGCTGAATATATGTAGTTGCCCCCGAGAGCGCAACAAGAAAATAATAACCAACCGCTGCCAATGAGAAAGCATAACCTGCGGCATGCAAGTCGTTAACGGAAAGCCGCATATTAACACCAAGCAATATAAAATGCTGCACTTCCGGCGGAGGCTCCCTTAAAACATTAAACATCGCCCAAAGAATAGGCATCTGAATCAAAAGAGGCAGACAGCCGGCCGCAGGATTAACTTTATGCTTCTTCCACAACTCCATAGTTTCCGCATTCAGTTTTTCTTTATCATTTTTATATTTTTCCTGCAGTTTTTTGATTTCTGGCTGCAAATCTTGCACTGCTTTGGCAGAAGCAAGCTGCTTGTTCGTTAACGGCCACGTAACCAGCCTAACAAGCAGTGTAAGCAACACAATTGCATACGCATAATTTCCGGTAACACGATCAAAAGTCAACAAAATCTGATTTAAGATATCTCCTATGGCGGTTATCATCTATATGACCATTCCTTTCCGCTGCGCTTCAAGGCACAAAAAAGATATGAAACCAATTATCCTACCCGCAGCCTGTAGAATTTTGTTAAAATAGCTTGAGGAAGCAGGCACACTACAGAGCACGTGGA
>JAGXTN010000063.1 GCA_018333455.1 Dethiobacter sp.
CATCGCATACAGCAGATAAACGGAACACGTATTATCTATCCGGCAACGAAGGAACAACGGAACATTTATAAGGCGTTCGATGTAGAGGAACCGGTGTAGTTATAATTTTAGTAGGGATTTTAGGATACATCAAATTCCCGAGTTATACAGATCTGCCAGCGCTCTAGCCAGATGAGGAATGACACGCAAAGCTTCTGCCAGAGAATTTTCATGCCCTCCAACCTCAATCAATAACGCGCCCTGATGAATATGCTGGTTGTATACCAGCGGGCGCTCACGAACGCCCCGGGAAATACCCGGAGCCAATTCTTCCAGCCGTTGGTGCAGAAACATTGCCTTCTGATAATTCTGCTGCCAGTTGGGGTGGCGGGAGCCTACCACAAACATCACCCGGCCAGCTTCTTTACCGTCCAATTGGGTGGTGCTCACATTTCTTGTTACCCCATCTCTGTGCAGGTCAATAACAAGCCTCGCGTTAGGGTTTGCAGCCAGCAAAGACTTTATTGTGGGGAGAGCAACTTGATAAGCCGTACTGCGGGGAAGGTCGTGAATCGTTTGATCATGCAACACGGGAAGACCATGCTCCGTTCGCAAAACGTTGGCCAACGTTTCGCCCAGCTGAGCCACCGTCAACTCCAAATTCTGCGTAAATTTTAGTCCTGATGTGGGCACGAAGGACTCTGTGGTATGCACATGGTAAATCAGCACTTTCCCCTCCCCTGTTAATGGGCGCTGAACTGGGAAAATAACTTGAGCTTCTTCTGAAACTTGCTCCTCAGAAGATTGCTCCGTGCCTACCTGTTGGACAATTGCTGGTGCCTGTAGATTTGCGTCTACCATAAAAGGAATTTGCGTTGCTAAAATATGCTTCGGGTCTCTTGGATCTGTAAACCCACCTGCTTTGATAAAACCATCCTCCACAAGTCCAACATCTCCAACTGCTTCCTGAGGAACAGTTTCCTTAAAACCAGGGATCACCTGGGCAAGTATCCGCAAATAAAGAGCCGACCCCCAAAATGGTCTCACTTCAACCAATGCGGCACTACCTGTTATTGCCGACAACACAGGCTGAGCAAAAAAACCGGGGGATCGCGTCGCCAGCACTGCTAAAGCTAAAGCTAAACCGAGAACTGACACCAAGATTAAATAACTCCTGCGCTTTTTCCTGTTTCTTTCCGAGTATTTTTTGCTGCGTATCCTAAAAAATGCACTTTTAGCCACGTTAATCCCTCCCGTTACCCTAAATAATTTGCCGTATCTCTAATTGGTATGCTCTTTTGACGCAAATATGATAAATACTGTGAGTCTACCCTGAAAATAGCGTCTACCATCTGCTTGGGCGGGTTTGAAACCCGCCCCCACATGGCACGAGCGAGGGCATAAGTGTTCTCTCATCTCAACAACTCCCCTCTCCCTGCGGGAGAGCAACCGGGCGAACACGCAGGTTCGCCCCTACAGCACCCTTCTCGGCTATTACCCTCTCCCTGCGGGTGAGGGCCAGCTGAGGCGCATTTTCATCCTTCTGATGGTGCCGCGAGCGACATGGGTGTCTGCTCTGAAAATAGCAACCAACAGTCCCCTCGCCATCTCAACAATTCCCCTCTCCCTGCGGGAGAGGGCTAGGGTGAGGGCCAGCTGAGGCGCATTTTCATCCTTCTGATGGTGCCGCGAGCGACATGGGTGTCTGCTCTGAAAATAGCATCTAACATATCGGGTAGGAGGGAAAACTGAACAGTTTTCCCGACCTCCCACACCACCGTACGTACCGTTCGGTATACGGCGGTTCCTAAGTTTACACCTTAACGGTTTTAA
>JAGXTN010000161.1 GCA_018333455.1 Dethiobacter sp.
AAGACATTTTATCAGTAGGATGAGCAAATGGCAATAAATTTATGCAAATTGGAGAAATCAAGGACAAATAACAATTAAATAACGCTACAGGTAAAATCTACAAACACAAATTTAACGAAAAGAGCGTAAAATTAAATCGCGGTAGTGAGCTAAAAATTGCCAAGTGGCTATGGTTGTTGGCTTTTTATGCTTTTTCCTTCGGCTTGTATCTTCTTGTGCTCATCTTTCTGCAGCTTAAAGAACCAACTTTAACCGAGCAGGGATTGTTTGCGCTGCGCAGCCTCTCGCTCGGTTTAATTGCGTTTGCTTTTATGATGATTTTTTGGCTGGGCATCCGGCTTGTGCTTGAGATTTACCACATCAAGGCTCTCTACTGGGGAGGCCTGTTCATAAGTGTCGCCTGGACGTTGTCGGCAATCATTTTTTTGCTTTTTAGCAAAGAAGGGTTGTATATCGCCCTCATGGATAATCTTTCCCGCTATGTTTTCGCCCTGCCCGGCATGTTTTTGTCAGGTTATGGCTTGATGCTTCATGTAAAGGAAGTTGAAAGGTATAAAGTTCCTGCACTGGTTAAAAATATCAAGGGGCTGGCGTATACGTTTTTTGTCGGTGTTTTTCTGGTGGGGATGATCGCTAATCACCCGGTATTGTGGCCGGCACGAATTTTAAACGGTGAAACTTTTTTTAACGCGGTCGGATTGCCGATAATTCTTTTTCGCTCCATTCATTTAGCTTTTATGACTTATTTTGTGATAAAAATTGTGAGCGTTTTTGAAGTAGAAAGAGAACATCGCTTAGATGAGGCTCTGAAGCGCCAAGTGCTGGCGGAAGAACGTGACCGGATTGCCAGGGAACTGCATGACGGCATCATTCAGTCGATTTACGGCGTTGGCTTAAAGTTACAGCAGTTTTCAATTTTACGGGAAAAGAGAATTGCTGAGGCCGATAAGCAAATGGAGATGGCTAAGGTAGAATTAGACCAGGTTATTCAAGATATCCGTGCCTATATCGAAGAACTTCAGCTCGATTATTTTGCGTGTGTCTCTCTCAAAGAGGCAATGACGCAGCTGGTTGGAGAATTTAGAGAAAATGCAGTGATGGATGTGGAGTTTTCTGTTCAGGGGAAACAAGGTGGCGTACTTAACGTATTGCAAATAAATCATATTCTGCAAGTTATGCGGGAGTTGCTCTCCAACGCTGCTAAACATTCCCGCGCCTCAGTCGTGCGGATTAAGGCAATCTTTAGTGAGCAGGAATTAGTTATTCATGTCAGCGATGATGGTATCGGTTTTGATCCGGACAAATTGAAAAGTACGGGACATCCGGGGGAGAAACGGGGTCTCGAAAACATCTTCCACCGCGTGATGATCTTGCAGGGGAAAAGCATGTTTCATTCTGCGCCACGCCAGGGCACCCATTTTGAGTTTACTTTCCCATACAGCAAAGTAAGTTACTTGCAAACTGTCTTTGTTAAAGATTCTAAATATTTCCAGGCAGATAAGCTGGGGCAACAGAAAGGGGGCAAATAAGGTGATTAGAGTCATGGTTGTTGATGACCATGCCGTTGTGAGGATGGGTTTAAAAGCACTGCTCGAGCTGTATGATAATTTCAATGTGGTGGGAGAAGCGGAAACAGGCGAAGAAGCGGTTGAGCTTGCCAGGCGGGAAAAGCCGGCTGTAGTCATTATGGATATTCGTTTGCCGGGGATAAGTGGCATTGAAGCATGCCGAGAAATTAGAGCTGAGCTTCCTGAAGTCAAAGTTATTATGCTTACTTCTTATGCTGATGATGAAGCGGTCTATGCCGCCATCATGGCAGGTGCTTCCGGTTATATGCTTAAACAGATCGAAAACGATAAGCTGCTTAAAGCGATTGAGCGGGTGGCCAAGGGCGAATCGTTGCTTGATCCCAGCGTTGCCGCCAGAGCTCTTAGCCGAATGAAAGCCATTGCCGCGGAAAAAGAAAATGAAGCAAAGCTGACAGAAACGGAAAGAAAAATTTTGCAACGCATCGCCGAAGGGCATACTAATCAGCAGATTGCCGATCAGCTCTTTTTGGCGGAAAAAACGGTACGCAATTATGTCTCCAAAATCTTTGCCAAACTTAATCTGGCCAATCGGGCGGCGGCAGCAGCCTATGTGGCCCAGCGCAAATCAACCTTTAGCGAAAAGGAGTGATTGCGGTTTCATTGCTTAGCGGAAACAAAACACTGAAAAGATGAAGAAAGAAAAACTGTATTAAAAAAGGAAATTTGCCGGAGATGCTGAATATTGTATTAGGCACTTGTAAGAGCTTCTGCCGGAGTGTGGCTATCGAAGGTATTGCCGTTTGCTTGAGCTGCACGGCTGATGGGCAGTATGAAATAATCATCAAGGGTGGTGAAGAACATGAAAGAAGCCAAGCGTAAGACTGTGGCAAACGGGAGAAAAGCAGCCAATGTGGTGCCCTTTGAGCAGGATGCCGGGTTTTATCTGCAAAAAGGCATGTTCTATTACCAGAAAAATCGTTCTGATAAGGCAATCCGTTTCTTTCGGAAAGCGGTGAGCGTTGACCCAAAGAATCCCTTTACGCACTACAATCTTGCTTGTGTTTTAAGTAAACTTGGCCGCCTTAAAGAGGCAAATAAAATTTTTCTGCATATTGTCAGCGAGCTTGATGGCATGATGGCAGACTGCTATTTTCTGCTGGCCATTAACTATGGACTGTTGGAAGATTTGGGTAAATCACGAGAATATTTAATGCGCTACTTGCAGGAGGCTCCTGAAGGGGAGATGTCCTCGGAGGCAATGGAGCTGTTGACGAGCATTGATGAGGATTTTACCTTTACCGGGCTGTCGGCCTATTCGGAGCGCGACCTGGCGCTTGAGAAAGTTTTGCAGGCAGGAAGGACTGAGGATTTAAACAGATTATATAGCAGTAACCTGGGTTTTCGCAAAGCGCTCAATAATCGTCTATACCATGGCTCAGACCAATTTAAAGAGGATATTATCCGTTTTTATGGAGCACTGAATGCACAAGGAGCCCAGAAGGCATTGCGGGACTTTGTTAAAAACCCTTGGATCAAGGAGCGTTTCCGTCAGTTGGCTTTGCTTGAGTTAAAGGGTACGGAAGATAGCAATAAAGTGCAGATTTTTATTAACGGCGCCCGGCAAGAGATGGATTTAGAAAACTACCCAATCAAAAAGCCTGCTTGGCGCAAAGAATGGCAGCAGGTGATAGATTGCGCCATGAAAAATATGCGTAAAAGCGATTGCTACGCAGAGGGTTTTTTTGACGATGTGCAAGCTATCTGGTCTGATTTTATCAATACTGTTTATCCGCAGACTCCCCGTATTGTCAAAACTGCAACATGGTCGGCGGCACTGGAATACAGCTTGGCGCGCTTCCATTTTCTTGATCTTACCCAGAGGGAATTGGCGGAGGAGTATGGTGTGTCTGTGACAAGTATTTCTGAAAAGTACAAGAAAATCAACGCGGCTCTGCAGATTGACGAAAAAGGACACAGAAATATGCTGGAATATCTGAAGAGCGAATATGACTGACCTTGCGGCACAAACGAGTGTCAGATTGCGTATAATACAAAGATCCTCCTTACATAGCAGGTAAGGAGGTGTTTTTTTGCAGCTTAAAGATATTTTGCAGATTGCAGCCTTTGTGCCCGTCTATACCGACGGAAAGGGTCAAGGGTTAGAAATATATTATCGTGACGGTACTGTAGGTTGGCAAGGTATAAGTCTGCATTCATTTATCTGCCGTATGGCGCGTGTTTTTACAGTAAATGTGCGCGAGGCGCGCCGCAGACACGCGCCGCTCGTGGGTCAAAAGAATTTAATTCCTCTGGTTTTAGAGCCATTTCTTGTTTATGTGCCGATAAAAGTGAGAACACCCCTGATAAGCGGGGATCCAGCCTATGGCTATTTTCGCTTGCGCTCCGTGCAGCAAGTGACCGAAACTCCCGGCTCTTGCACGCTTCTTTTGGAAGGGGGGCAACAAATCTCTGTCATTCAAGCTGTCCGCACAGTCCGCAGCCGTTTACGCTCCGCCCGGAAGCTGGAAGCCCACGCGCTGGAACAGCTTTGCCAAGTGATGGAGGCCGAATCATGTGCTATGTTCTTGTGCCGGAAAGTGCACGGTTTTCCTGCGTCGCCCTCTTCACCCTAACCCTTCTTACCCTAGCCATCACATGAGGTCGGCCCTCACCCTAGCCCTCTCCCGCAGGGAGAGGGGAATTTGTCGGGATGGGAGAAGGGAACGCTTATTGCCCTCGTTTGTACGATGTAGGGGCGGGTTTCAAACCCGCCCAAGCAGGTGCGCCCAGCATGGGTGCAATCCAACGGGTGAAAGTCCCGAACACGCCCTAGTAGT
>JAGXTN010000105.1 GCA_018333455.1 Dethiobacter sp.
GACTCTCCATCACGCATTTACCAACTAGGCGCCCTACCACGGCATGCGCCTCCCGAAACGGCAGCCCTTTGCGCACCAGATAATCGGCTAAATCGGTAGCACTGGCAAAATCACCCGCGACCGCCGCATACATCCGCCCTTTGTCCGGCATGACAGTACGCAGCATAGCCGTATACAGTGTAAGACAGATTTTTACTGTATCCACCGTGTCAAAAAGTCCTTCCTTGTCTTCCTGCATATCTTTATTATAGGCGAGCGGCAAACCTTTCAGCACAGCAAGCAGTCCCATCAAGTGCCCGAAAACCCGCCCCGCTTTGCCACGTACCAGTTCTGCCACATCTGGATTTTTTTTCTGAGGCATAATGCTCGAGCCGGTAGTAAAGGCGTCATCCAACGTGATGAAGCCAAACTCCTGGGAACTCCAGAGAATCATATCCTCGCTCAGCCGGCTGAGATGGGTCATTAAGATGGCGGCATTGCTCAAATACTCCAGCACGAAATCACGGTCGCTGACAGCATCGATGCTGTTTTCATACAGGCGGGCAAAACCCAACTCCTCAGCAACCATTTCCCGGTTAATCGGAAAAGTGGTTCCAGCCAGCGCTCCGGCACCCAGCGGCATCCAGTCGGCCCGTTTATAACTGTCAAGAAAACGTTCCCTGTCGCGCTGCAGCATCCAAAAGTAAGCCAGCAGGTGATGAGCAAATAAAATCGGCTGGGCACGCTGCAGATGGGTGTAGCCAGGCATCACCGCATCCATGTTGTTCTCCGCCAGGACAATTAAGGCACGCTGTAAATTGGCTATCAACTCAGTCGTTTCTAGGATTTCTTTTTTTACATACAGGTGCATATCCAAGGCAACTTGGTCATTACGGGAACGACCTGTATGAAGCTTGCCGCCCGGTGGACCGATTTTTTCAAGCAGGCGATTTTCTACATGCATATGAATATCTTCCAGGGATAACAAAAACTCCATTTCTCCCCGCCGGATTTCTTCTCTAATTTCAGCAAGAGCCACCAATATTTTTTCCGCATCAGCCGCTTCAATAATTCCGCAGGCAGCCAACATGCGGCAGTGAGCCATGCTGCCACAGATATCTTCAGCGTACAGGCGCTGATCAAACGAGATGGAAGCGTTAAACGCTTCCACCAGCGCGTCCGTTTCTTTAGCAAAACGTCCACCCCAAAGTTTCACGTCTCTACCCCCGTTTTCTGCTGTTTTCAAGCAATCCCTGTACTTTCAGCGGCAAGCCAAACAAATTGATAAAGCCTGTGGCGTCACGCTGATCATAGATTACATCTTCGCCAAAGGTGGCCAGATCTTCGCGGTAGAGAGAATAGGCTGATCTCCGTCCCGCCACTACAATATTACCCTTATACAGCTTCAAGCGCACCGAGCCGGTAACGTTGCGTTGCGTACTGTCAATAAAAGCATCTAATGCTTCCCGCAGCGGTGTATACCACTGGCCGTAATAAACAAGCTCAGCATATTTTACACCGATAATTTCTTTAAAATGCATCGTTTCACGATCGAGTGTCAGACATTCCAACTCCTTATGCGCCGCATAAAGAAGGGTGCCGCCCGGCGTCTCATACACGCCGCGAGCCTTCATCCCGACCAGACGGTTCTCCACCATATCAACCCGTCCCACGCCGTGGCGGCCGGCAATAGTGTTCAACTGCATAAGCAGTTCCACCGGCCCGGTCGTCTTGCCGTTTACGCTGATGGGTACCCCCGAAGCAAAGCCGATTTCCACGTATTCCGGCGTATCTGGCGCATCTTCTGGAGCCACCGTCAAGACAAACATTTCTTTTTCCGGTTCGCTGTCCGGATTTTCTAAAATCCCACCTTCAAAACTTAGATGCCAAATATTGCGGTCCATACTGTACGGTTTTGCCTTTGTTACCGGTACAGGAATACCATGTTTTTCAGCGTAGTCAAAAGCATCATCCCGGGAACGGATATCCCATTCCCGCCAAGGTGCCACAATCTTTAGATGGGGGGCGAGTGCCTTCACCGTCAGTTCAAACCGGACCTGGTCATTTCCTTTCCCCGTGGCACCGTGAGCAACGGCGTCAGCCCCTTCTTTTTCCGCCACCTCCACCAGCCGTTTAGCAATGGCAGGGCGGGCAATGGCTGTACCAAGAAAATATTTTTCTTCATACAAAGCGCCTGCTTTAAGTAAGGGGAAGCAAAAATCACGCACAAATTCTTCCCGCGCATCTTCAATATAGAGTTTACTCGCGCCTGATTTTAATGCCTTCTCATGCAGCGGCTCCAGTTCCTCCCCTTGACCCACATCTGCAGCCATGGCCACCACTTCACAATGATACTTCTCCCTCAGCCACGTAATGGCAATGGATGTATCTAGGCCGCCGGAATACGCCAAAACAATTTTTTTCATCCCATATCCTCCATTTCTGCAAAAAAGCTAAATCAACTTAGCCATAATGGCTTTTTGGACATGAAGCCGATTTTCAGCCTGGTCAAAAACGCGAGACTGCCTTCCTTCGATTACCTCATCGCTAATCTCCTCGCCACGGTGAGCCGGCAAGCAGTGCAACACCATGGCGTTATCTGCCGCCTTTTCCAACAGCTCTTGATTAAGTTGATAATGCTGAAACGCTTGAAGCCTAAGCTGATGTTCAGCTTCCTGGCCCATACTAGCCCAGACATCTGTATAAAGAATATCTGCACCGGCCACCGCTTCCAGCGGGTCTGTGGTAAGCATGATGTTAGCACCGCTGGCGACGGCGCTATCCTTAGCTTTAGCCACAATGGCGGGCTGCATTTCATAACCCTTGGGAGAAGCCACCGCCACATTCAAGCCCAATTTGCTGCAGGCCAAGAGGAGGGAGTGAGCCACATTGTTGCCGTCACCCAGATACGCCAGTTTTAAGCCTGCCAGTTTACCCTTATGCTCCAAAATAGTCAGCAAATCTGCCATGGCTTGGCAGGGGTGCAGTAGGTCTGTTAAACCATTAATCACGGGAATATCAGCAAAAGCAGCCAATTCCTCCGCTTCACGATGGTCAAAGGTGCGAATCATAATCCCATCTAGATAGCGGGACAATACGCGGGCCGTGTCCTTCACCGGCTCGCCACGGCCTATTTGCAAATCTGTGGCGCTTAAAAAAAGTGCGTAGCCACCTAACTGGTACATGCCAACTTCAAAGGATACGCGGGTACGGGTAGATGCTTTCTGAAAAATCATGCCTAAAGTTTTCCCGCGCAACAGGTGATGTTCTAGGCCATCTTTTTTCTCCTGCTTCAGTAGTAGCGCAAACTGCAAAATTTCGTTTAGTTCTTCTTTACTAAAATCATGAACCGTGAGAAAATCACGGCCGCGCAAATCACTGACCATCATCTCACTCCTCATTATTTTTCAATCATACTGAGCGCTTTCTGCAACACAGAAACTGCAAGATCAATATGTTCTTCCTCGATAATCAGCGGGGGCAGAAAACGCAGTGTCTTCCCAGCAATGCAGTTAACGAGCAGCCCTTGCTCCTGACAAAGTTTTGCCACTTTTGCTCCGTCACCTGCGATTTCCAAGCCAATAATCAGGCCTAGCCCGCGCACTTCCACAATGCCCTGGTAATCCAGCTCGCGCAGTTTAGCCATAAAATAATTGCCCAATTTTGTCACCCGCGCTAAAAAGCCTTCTTCCAGAAGAACTTGGAGCACCGCGGTAGCTGCCCCACAAACAACCGGATTGCCACCAAAGGTGGAAGCGTGGTCACCGGGCAACAAAGTGTCTGCCGCCTCACCTTTAGCCCCCATCAAACCAATGGGCAAACCTCCGCCCAGCGCTTTAGCCAAAGTATAAACATCCGGCAGCACACCATAATGTTCGTACGCAAAAAGTTTGCCGGTACGTCCCATGCCGCATTGAACTTCGTCAAACATCAAGAGCAGCTCGGCGTCGTCACACAATTTGCGCAAACCCTTTAAAAACTCGCTGCTCGCAGGATAAACGCCTCCTTCACCCTGAACCGGCTCCACTAGGATCGCACAAGTATTTTCGTTTACTAACGCCGCGAACGAGTCCACATTATTGAACTCGCCGTAACGAAAACCGGCAACTAACGGTTCAAACCCCTGGTGGTATTTTGGTTGGGCAGTGGCCGTAATGGCAGCTAAAGTACGTCCGTGAAAAGAATGGGTTGCGGTAATAATTTCATGTGCACCGCTGCCCCGCTTGGCTTTGCCGTATTTACGCGCTAATTTTATGGCGGCCTCATTAGCTTCTGCCCCGCTGTTGCAGAAAAAAACTTTGTCGGCGCAGGAATGGGCCACCACCTGTTCCGCTAGGCGGATGTGCGGTTCTGAATAGTAAAGATTGGAGCAATGCATCAGTTGGCCCACCTGCCAGGAGACAGCCTTCACCACCGCAGGGTGGCAATGCCCCAAACTGTTAACTGCCAAACCGCTAACAAAATCCAAGTAACGATTGTTCAAATCATCCCAGACATAAGGGCCTTCTCCCCGCTTGAGAAACAGTGTGCTCTCCGGCTGCCGGTTATATGTGTTAATAATATAGGCTTTCTCCCGGGCTTTCAGATCCATCTTCTCTCCCCCTTAAACAGTAACCATGGTTCCGATACCGTGGTCTGTAAAAATTTCCAAGAGCAGTGAGTGAGAAATACGACCATCGACAATATGCGTCCGACTAACTTCGTTTTCCAGCGCAGTTAGACATGCTTCTACTTTTGGGATCATCCCTTTGCTAATTTTACCTTCCTTAATCATTTCCAGTGCCTTTGCTTTTGGCAAAGAGGAAATCAGGGAGGACGGGTCAGACTGGTCTGCAAAAATCCCCTCAACATCGGTCAGCAGAATCAGCTTCTCTGCACAAAGGGCGGCTGCCAATTCACCAGCCACATGGTCTGCATTAATGTTTAGGCTTTCCCCCTCCAAGCCTACCCCTACGGAAGAAATCACCGGGATATAACCTTCTTTGCTCAACGTATGAATTACGGCGGGATTAACTTTAATGATATCGCCCACATAACCGAGGTCTACCAGGTCTGGACTGCCATTGACCCGCTCCGAAGCACGGCGCCTTGCCAAAAGCAGATTGGAATCTTTGCCGGAAAGGCCTACCGCCTTGCCTCCGAACTGGTTGATGAGGGTAACAATTCCTTTGTTTACCTTACCCATCAGCACCATTTCCACTACTTCCATAGTTTCAGCGTCAGTCACCCGCAATCCGTTGGCAAACACCGCTTCTTTCCCTAAGCGATTCATTAATTGCGTCACTTCGGCGCCTCCGCCGTGAACCAGAATAGGGTTAATGCCAATAAATTTCAGCAAAATAATATCCATCATTACCGACTTTTTCAATTCATCAGAGACCATCGCCTGTCCGCCATACTTAATTACAAAGGTTTTATCCGCAAACGTGCGCAGGTAGGGCAGAGCTTCGATCAATACTTCCGCCTTGCCAATCAACTTGTTAATTTCCATTTTTGTCACCGTTTTCTCCTCCTCATGCGGCACTGCTCGCAGGTACTGTAACATTGTTTCCCGGTCACCCTTCTTAATTGAAACTCCGGCAAAACTCGCCTCCCGCCATAGGCAACCGTCGCCTATGAGCGGTAACTGGCATTAATGGTGACATAATCATGGCTTAAATCGGTGCCCCAAGCGGTGACACTTTCGCCGCCCATACCTAAGTCCACCGTAATGTTAATATCCTTCTTTTGTAAGATTTTTTTGGCATGCTCCTCGTCAAAACGCAAGCCCTGCCCGTCTTTTGTTACTTGCAGATCACCAAGCCAGATATTGACCAGTTCCGGACGAAAATCTACATCAGTCTGCCCCATGGCAGAGACAATCCGGCCCCAGTTCGCGTCCTCACCAAAAAATGCTGTTTTTACCAAACTTGAGTTTAAAATTCCCATCGCCAGCTTTTTTGCGGTAACAAATGATGCTGCATGATTGATGGTTACTTCAAGAAACTTTGTGGCACCCTCACCATCCCGGACAATTTTTTGGGACAACTCCGTATTTACCCGCTGCAACACAGCCAGAAAGCGATGGTAATCATCATTTTCATTAGTGATTAACGGGTTTTGAGCCATTCCGTTTGCCAGAACTACCACCATGTCATTAGTGCTGGTATCGCCATCTACTGTAATCAGATTGTACGAACGCTCCACCGTATATTGTAACGCTTTGTGCAGCAGCCCGGACGAGATGGCACAGTCTGTCGTAATAAATCCGAGCATGGTGGCCATATTAGGATGAATCATGCCTGAGCCTTTAGCAATGCCACCTACAGTGACCTTCTTGCCACCTATCTCTAAAACATAAGCTGTGACTTTTTCCACTAAGTCTGTAGTCATAATTGCTTCGGCAGCGTCTGCGCCACCTTGCCTAGTCAAACTGCCCGCAATCTGCTCAATGCCTGCTGCCACTATCTTCATCGGCAGATATTCCCCAATTACACCTGTTGACGCCACCACCACCTCGGCGGCAGACAAGCTTAAGTGCTCGGCAGTTAGCTCGGCCATCCGGCGGGCATCCTCCAACCCCTGCTGACCGGTACAAGCATTGGCATTACCGCTATTGCTGATGATGGCTCGCGCTTGTCCGGCGGCTAAGTGCTCACGGCTGACGATTACGGGCGCCGCCGCGAAGCTGTTTTTTGTATAGACGCCGGCGGCATGCGCCGGCAGCTCCGAATAAATCAGCGCCAAATCTTTTTTGTTTTTCTTTATACCACAATGGATGCCTGCTGCCTTAAACCCCTGTGCCGCTGTGACACCACCCTCAACTTTATGAAACTTCATCACATTACCCCCTTATTTCAGGCCGCACTCCTCGGGCAAGCCTAGCATAATATTCATATTTTGCACCGCCTGTCCCGCAGCTCCTTTAATTAAGTTATCAATGGCGGAAAGAACAATTAAGCGGCCGGTTCGTTTGTCCAGGCGAAAAGCAATGTCACAGTAGTTGCTGCCGATGACGAATTTTGTCTCAGGAACTTCCGGTGGTTGCAGCAAGCGAATGAACTGCTCCCCGCCGTAATGTTTATGATATACTTCCCACAACGTGCCTTCATCCAAACTTCCTTTTAAACGCAAGTAGCTGGTGGAGAAAATACCACGAATCATCGGCACTAAGTGCGGCGTAAAAGTAATAGTTAGTTGTGCGCCGGACAGTGCGGACAGTTCCTGTTCAATTTCTGGGGTATGCTGATGACCGGCAACTTTATACGCTTTAAAGTTTTCAGCGCACTCAGGAAAATGGAACGGCAATTGTGGAGCACGGCCTGCTCCAGACACACCGGACTTAGCATCCACGATAATATCTCTCGTTTCCACTACGCCTTCGAGTAAAAGCGGTCTCAATGCCAGCAAAATACTGGTGGGGTAGCAGCCCGGATTTGCCACCAGCGCTGCTTCCCGAATAGCGGCACGGTTCATTTCCGGCACACCGTAAATGCTTTGCGCCAGTAATCCAGGATGGCGGTGCTCATAGCCGTACCACCGTGGATAAAGCGCGCCATCTTTTAAACGAAAATCTCCGCTTAAATCCACTACCTTTTTACCCGTAGCCAGCAGCTCCGGCACCATTGCCATGGCGTGGCCATGAGGCAGAGCACAGAAGATAAAGTCGCAATCTGCCACTTTCTTCATCTCCGGCTTCTCCAAAGGCAATTCCAAAACAGAGCGGAACTGAGGATACACTTGATCCAGGCGTTGCCCGGCAAAGCTTTCAGATGTCAGATAATGCGGCCGTGCGTATGGATGTCTGGCCAAAATGCCAGCAACTTCCCGGCCTGTATAACCGGTTGCTCCGATAATTGCCACTTTTAACATTTGCTAACACCTTCCTTGTTTAGTCAGTTTTCTAGAAGCTCAACGGAGCAGAAAATCAGCAAACAAAAAAACTCCCAATCCCCAAAGGACGAGAGGCATCTCGCGGTACCACCTTTATTGGCCAGCAGGCCCACTTACCCCGTGTTTTACACGGCATGCGATAACGGGCTAACCCGGCGTGTCCTACTTGGTTTTCACCGTTTGGCACGCAGTTCAGGGGTGCGCTTCTGAATACCTTCCGTACCGGGCTCTCACCATCCCCGGTTCGCTAGCCTTCCGGTATTCTTACTCTCCCCATCATCACCTTGGAGTATTTTCCAAATTGCTTTGAATTAAACATTAGCATTCGCATCACTAAATGTCAAGAGTATTTACCAGAAAAATTTTGGAAAAAATTTGTTAAAGCAAATTGCAAAGTTGTTTGTTGTTGTTCCCTAATTTTGCAGCACAATCAATAATAAACTTGGCCTGAGGCACTGAAAAATATAGTGTTTCTGGCCATTTTTATTTTGAAAAATGAGAATAAACATATAGCGAA
>JAGXTN010000132.1 GCA_018333455.1 Dethiobacter sp.
CACTAATTGCAGTGGTCTACCTAATGATAGTCACGACTTATGGGTAATGATAAGCCCTGCGGGAGAGGGCTAGGGTGAGGGCTAGCTGAGGCGCATTCTCATCCTTCTAATGGTGCCCCCGTCTTTATGGGAGCATGGGTGTCTACCTTAAAAATTATACCATCTCTCTCACGAGGCGAAAAGCTTGGCTGATGTATTCCAAGTCCTCCCGGCTCAAGTACTGATGGCAACCAAGATAAAAACCGCTGCTGCCGACATAATCAGCAGTAGGCAGCTTTTTTGCGTACTGTTGCTGCAAATAACTATACGCCGGCTGCTGGGTCGGGATACAGCCAAACAATGGACGGGTTTCCACTCCGTGCTGTTCCAAGCTTTGCATCAATTCTTTTCTGTTGATGGCATTATTCTTGATGACAATCGGATATGCTAGGTAACTTACATCTTGGGAGTAAAAAGGCAACTGAAAAATGTCTGCATAGCACTGTAGTTTTTCATTTAGAAAAGCTACATTTTCTTGTCTTGCCTTGATGATGGCCTCAGCTTTTTTTATCTGCGGGATGGCTAAAGCTGCCTGAAACTCAGTTGTCTTAAAATTAAAACCGATATATTCATGCGTAAACCTTGGATCAAAGGGAGCATTGCGATATGGGCATCTCCCTTCACTCCGCAGACAAACAGTGCATGCGCAAGTCCTGCCGTTAGCCTTAATCCTCTTCATCAGTTGGCCGATCTTCGCATCGCTCGTTACTACAGCGCCCATCTCTCCCACCTGAATATTGTGGGCAATATAGAATGAGTAATCTGCCAGCAGAGAGAGCGAGCCCACTTTCTTCCCTTTGTATAAGGAGCCGTGAGCCTGTGCCGCATCTTCAAAGACAATCAAATCATACTTTTCTGCAAGAAAATTTATGGCATCCATATCATTTGGGTAACCCATTAAATGCACAGGCAGAATTGCAGCATACTCATCCGGGTCATCCGTCTTCAATAAATCGGCAATTTGATTGACATCCAAAGAAAAAGTTGCCGGGTCGATATCAACATAGACAGGCTCCATCCCTAACAGAACTATGGCATTGGTAGTCGCCACATAAGTCACAGGCGAAGTAATAATTTTTGCACCTTTTTTTATTTTCGGGAATCGCTCGTCCGCTAATAGGGCGGATAGCCCGACTAATAAGGCAGAAGTACCTGAATTTACAGCGACACAATAATCTGTCCCGATATATTCAGACCAAAGCGCTTCAAACTGTTTTACTTTTAATCCCTCTGACAGCCTACCACTCTCTAAAACATCATTGACGGCCTTTTTTTCATCTTCACCTATTACCAAGTCTCCGATTCTTACCCTTCTCATTTGCCGCTTACCGCCTCATCATAATGTTCTATGAACCAGCAAAAGGTTTTATGCAAACCTTCTCGCAGGGAAATACTTGGTGACCAGCCATGCTGCCGCATGATGGCGACATCCAGTAATTTTTGCGGCATGCCGTCAGGCTTGTCAGCATTAAAAAATAAGTTCCCCTCATAGCCTGTCACAGCTTTAATAATTTCTGCTAATTCTCTGATAGAAACATCACTGCCTGCCCCAACGTTCAAAATCTCTCCGCCCACTAAATTTTCCATAAAAAAGAGACACGCATCCGCCACGTCGTCAACATACAAAAATTCTCTCTTGGCGTTGCCTGTGCCCCAGATTTCCACGGTTGACAAGCCTTTGATTTTCGCCTCAGACATTTTTCTGATTAATGCTGAAATCACATGGGAAGAATTCAAGTCAAAACTATCGCCGCTGCCATAAATATTTGGGAAAATCAGCGAAAAGAAAGCACTGCCGTACTGACGATGATAAACCTCAGCCATTTTCATGCCGCAAAGCTTTGCCAATGCATAAGCTTCATTAGTCGGCTCCGGTTTGCCGTCCAGCAGATATTCTGTTTTCATCGGTTGCAGACTAAGTCTTGGGTAAGCACAGGAACTGGAGACATACAATAATTTTTTAACTCCAAATTTATAGGCAGCATGCATCACATTGCTTTGGATAAGGATATTATCGTAAAAAAAAGCTGCCGGAGCGCTGATATTTGCCATAATCCCGCCTACCTTAGCGGCTACCAAAAAGACGTACTCCGGCTTCTCTTCTTGGAAAAAGGCTTCCACATCAGACTGCCTGCGCAAATCCAGTTCCCGGCTCGTGCGCAGCAAGAGGTTAGAAAACCCGGCTTCCTGCAGTTTTCTGAGTAGTGCCGAGCCAACCAAGCCGCGATGCCCGGCAAGGTATATTTTCGCAAACGGTGAAATGCTCACCTCCCGCTAGCCTCCAATCGTTACTTTGTTAGCAGTCCAGTCGATGCCCTTGTCCTGCAACAGTTTTTTCCCTTCTCCCATGGGACTTAAACCAAGCAGTTCCATATCGGCGTCAACCATTATCTTTGCCAGCTCCATGAAGGTTATCTTCGGCTCCCAGCCCAGTTTTTTCTTGGCCTTGGAAGCATCGGCAAGCAAAAAGTCAACTTCTGTCGGGCGAAAATAATTCGAGTCTATTTCAATCAAAGTATTACCCTGTCTTAAAGCCGTATTCGCCGTCAGGCTATCCTTCAACGAACGAATAATGCCCTTTTCAGCGACACCTTGACCCTGCCACTCAATTTCAATGCCGGCATACTTAAAGGTCAGTTCCACAAACTCCCTAACGGTATGGCTTTCGCCTGTGCCGATCACATAATCGTCGGCTTCATCCTGTTGCAGCATCAACCACTGGCAGACGACATACTCTGGAGCAAAGCCCCAGTCTCTTTTTGATTCAAGATTGCCCAGATAAAGCTTCTCCTGCGTCCCAGACAGAATATTAGCAATAGCCCTGGTGATTTTTCTTGTTACGAAAGTTTCCCCACGGCGTGGCGATTCATGGTTGAAAAGAATCCCGTTGCAGGCAAAAAGATTATACCCTTCCCGATAATTTACGGCCATCCAATAGGCATAAACCTTGGCCGCCGCATAGGGGCTGCGCGGATAGAACAGGCTTTGCTCGTTCTGGGGCGGAGCCGTTGCCCCGAACATTTCCGAAGATGATGCCTGATAAAACTTTGTCTTTATGCCGCTTCTCCTGACCGCCTCCAAAAGCCTTGTCGTGCCAAGCGCTGTGATATCGCCGGTGTACTCAGGCATATCAAAACTGACCCGCACATGACTCTGCGCGCCCAAATGATAAATCTCAGCAGGGCGGATATTATAAACCAGATTTGTCAACTGTCCCGCATCAGCCAAATCTCCGTAGTGCAAAAACAGTCTGGCCTTGGGGTCATGCTTGTCTACAAAGACATGATCAATCCGCCCGGTATTAAAAGTGCTCGCCCGGCGGATAATCCCGTGAACCTCATATCCCTTGCTTAGCAAAAACTCCGCCAGATACGCCCCATCCTGTCCGGTAATCCCGGTAATCAAAGCAACTTTAGCCACAATTTATTCTCCTTCAACTAATTTTTGAATTTTCTAGCACACCATGCTGCTTGAGCGTTTCCAGCAAATCCGCCTCAAACTGTTCCGCGAATTTCTCCTTGGTAAAGAGGCGATACTGTTGAGAAGACAGGTACTCTCTGGCACTCTCCCTGAAAGAAAAAATATCTTCATCAGTCATCCTCCGCAAATAAGCATGCAGATCTCCATAGCTGCCAAAGTCGCGCATGTCTATAAAACAGCTTTTGGGGATGTATTGCTCAATATCAGGAGCTCCCAGATAAATTGGGATCGTCCCCACAAATAAGCAATCGAAGATTTTCTCCGTTAGATAGCCTGGCATCACCATATTTTCAAAGCAAAGTGCAAATTTATACCGGCTCAACGCCTCATATTTCGATTCCACCGAACCTTTATAAATAGACCGTAATACCTTGCTGTGCCTCCAGTATATCCAGGGAAAATAACGCGTCTGACGGATTTTATAAAAAGGGATATCCCAGCCATGTCCGTAGAGATCGACGCTCCCCAAGCGTTTTAACGCCACCAAAGCCCGAATTCTCTCAGTATAAAGCTCATTCGCTTTCAAGTTTGGCTTCTTATTCGAATTAATCATCATCAAAAAATTTCTGCTGCCATTTCCCCAAAATTTCTCTATAATCCCATCTTCAATTTGCGGCCAAAAGAACTTCCGCAAATTGGGCTGGTCAGCAAAATACCTTTCGTATCCGACCCCCTCGGCATTGTGGAGATATACTTTAGCAAAACTTTTTGCTAAATTGCCAATCTCACCATATAAATATGGAGCCACCACCGGCGGTTCCATGATAAAAAAAGACTGTAAGATAACATTTTTATCTTGAGATAACTTTATGTAATTAGTTGTTATTCCAAACGAAACATAGATATTTACCTGTCCAGATACTTTATGATCAAGTAAGTAGTCGGCCGTGTGAGTAGCAATTCCTTGCTCGGCAAGTTTCTTGCTCAAATAGATGAATGGCGCAAATTGCCCGTCTCTATTCCATTTAGATGTTTCCTTAAACAGTTCATCCTGATAAAACTGACTATGCGAGGGATCAATAAATACCATTACATCCTTGACAGGCATAGTTATACAAACTTCCTTTCTCTTCTGGATATCAACCAATGCAAACTCTTGCCAAGGCTCCGCCCTAGACCAAGATTAAGCAACGCTAAACCTACTATGGCAAAAAGCCAGTAAGCCAAGACTTGATGCGCTCCCATATCACCCGTGGCACCACTGGCGCCCCAAAAGGTTTTAACAGAAAAAGATTCTTTCAGTAGATTTTTAGCCTCCAGCGGGTACCCTTTTAGCAAATAATTTTTGGCACACCTTATCCTGTCGACGTTTTTTAAGACTTCATATTTGCTTAAAATACGCAGTGGTATACGCAAATCACCAGCTTTGGCTGACAAATAATACTCCATCACCTCAAAGAAATCTGCCCGCTCCGTGCGCAGATAAGCAAACTGATAACTCCCTTGGCTATTACTGAAACGGTAACTCATTAATTTTTCATCTAAAATTGCAATTGGATGCCTTTCCAAAATGCGAAACCACATATCTAAATCGGCAGAAGTCCGAAAAGTCTTTACGTCAAAAGGCATTAACTCTTTGTACAGGTCGGCTTTAACCATGGCGCTCGGACAGACTAGAAAGTTCAGGTTTTCCAGTATGGACAGAAATATTTCGGGAAAACAATAAACCCCTTTAGCTCTTGACTCAACGGGCAACTTACTCTCTCCCATTGTTTCACCAATGCTATTGATAAAATTAGCCCTTGTGAATACGGCTGCCACAGCTGGGTTTTCCTGAAAAGCTCCAACCTGCTTCTCTACCATCTCCGCCAGATACAAATCATCGGCATGAAATAAGGCAATATATTCACCCTCAGCCAACTGAACACATTTACTAAAATTCTTTTCCGCTCCGATATTTATCTCATTGCAATGGATTTTCATTCTAGGATCATCTATTTCTCGTAACAGAGACAATGTATTATCTTCAGAAGCATTGTCAACTACAATGACTTCCATCCTGCGATAGGTCTGGCTAAGAATACTTCTGACAGTCTGCATGACAGTCTTCTCGGCATTGTATGTTGGCACACAAATGCTTACCAGCGGTTGCTCTCTTATTGCGCAACTCATACAGGAAACCCCCTCCGTCGTGACTGGAAAAGTGTCATAAAGTCAAACATTTGGATATAGTCAAACTACCTGCCGTCGTTTCCATATCCGGGACTTGCCTTTCTTGTATACCCTCTTTACCAGCGGTATTTGATAAACCTTCCACACAAGTTGATGCGTATTCTTAGGCAACAATAATAGCGGCATCCCCAAGAACCAGAAGTAAGGGGAGCGTCCAAATTTTTTGCATGCTTCGCTGAGTAATCGATAATTTACAACAAGCCCATGCTGTCTAGCACTGAAGATTAACAGTGTCGGATTATTGGTTAGACCCTTAATCGTCGTATCGACAGCGGTCCTTGTATAGCCACATTTTACAAAAGACTCAATAATGTCACAAAGGGAGAATATCATTCTCAAGAATTTGCCATCTTTATGCCAGCGCGAAGAGCCGTCTCGAAATAAGGAATACGGCGTACTAATGCAATAGGCAACATGTCCGGGTATCATTAAAAACAATGTGCCAAGAGCAAGCCAGCCTGTATCAAGAAACCGGGTTTTATCTACCTCCAGCCAGAGCCTGCGCTGAACAATCATAGATGGAACAAGCGCAGCCGTAGCTCCTGCCAACAAGAGGAAATCGTCTGCCCTCAGCAAAAGATCTTCATGTATCTTGATTACTCGTTCCTGATGGCAATGGTCGAAACCGGCATTCATCATTGTACAGTTTACAAATATATTTGCAATGTCCAGATTAGCGCCTAATACGCTTAGTACTTTTTGAACCCCCCCGGGAGCCATTTTGTCATCATCACCAAACAGCCAAACATACTTGCCAGAAGCTCTTTGCACAGCCAAGTCAAAATTACGGTCCACGCCCAGATTTTCATCATTGCGGAAATATTTGATAAACGGATATTTCTGCTGGTACTCTCTTATAATTTCAGGTGTTCCATCAGTGGAAGCATTATCTGAAATGACAATTTCTACTTCTTCATCAATATCTTCTAGTTGAATAATAATGCTCTCCAAAGCTTCTCGAATGTGGCATGACCCATTATATGTTGGGATAGCAACTGATAGTGCAACTGTCACTCTAATCCCCCCTGCAAACTATTAGCACCCAAGTGCCATAGTTTTGATTCCTCTGGACCTTAGCGTTGTGAGAGCATGCCTGGTTGCAAATTTGTTGCAACTGGCGTAGCATGTTGTGGCATATGTTGTGGCATATTATGTACTTTCCATCTCAATAGGCTTGGCAAATGGCTCCATCTCTGTGATCGGAAGACCGAAAGCTATCTTAGGATAGGTATTGGTATATGTGTCAATCATTACCTGCAGGAGAAATGGCTCTTTAGGATCTTGCCACATCTTCTCAAGGGCTTGCCCCACTTCAGAAGAATCTTTTACAGTACAGGAAGAAATCCCATAGGCAGTGGCTACCTGCGCGAAGTTGGGTGCCGAATAGCCCCAAAACGTAGATTGGTAGCGCTCCGCGAAGTAACTCTGCTGAAACTGGCGAACCATCCCATAGCACTGGTTATTAAGGACAACCAGCTTAATCGGTAGCTGATGATGTACCACCGTTTGCAGTTCCTGAATATTCATTTGAAAGCTACCATCTCCGGCAATCATCACCGCAGGTTGTTCCGGACAAGCTAAAGCAGCGCCTATGGCAGCAGGCAAAGCGAAGCCCATTGCCCCCATGCCTCCCGATGTCAAAAAGCGCTGTTCTGGCTCAAGTTCCAAAGATTGTGCCGCCCACATCTGGTGTTGGCCCACATCTACTGAGAAAGATGAAGCCAAACGTGAGGAAGCAGATAATTGATGGATAAATTCATTCGGATTGATGCCTGGTATATCTTGCAGTTCTGCAGTATCTGGCCAGTTGCGCCTGAGTTGGCAAATCTCCGAAACCCAGCCTGGTCGGTGGGGGAATGTTGAAGCTACCAATAGCCTATTTGCCGCATTGAGGAAGGAATACAAGTCAGCCAAAATAGGGTGGCAACCCTTAACCCGGTTATTAATCTCCCCAGCCTCACAATCCACATGGTAAATAGTACGATTACCTTTAAATGCTTCTAGCTCTGAGCCTGTTTGCCGCACATCGAGACGGCTGCCCAATACCAATAAGAAGTCAGACTGACCAATTGCCATATTGGCCCAACGATTTCCATAGCTGCCGATAGTTCCCACCCTAAGCGGATGAGTATAAGGCAGAATATCTACGCCCATCAAGGAATTTATCACCGGAATACTAACCTTTTCCACAAACTGCCTAAACAGGTCTGTTGCCCGTGCTGAGCGGATGCCGCCTCCGGCTAAAATCAAGGGACGCTGAGCAGTGTTCAATGCAGCCAGCAATTCTTCCATCTCTTTGGAGTCATAAGCACTTTCAGCCGGAAATATTAGTCGCTGGATAGGCTCCACAGCAATCTGCGCTCGTTGCACATCCATGGGTATATCAATAAGAACCGGACCTGGTCGGCCTGACAAAGCAATGGTAAACGCTTCTGTCAGCAGTGCCGGTATTTCCTCAGGTGACTGGACACACCAAGAGGCCTTAGTAATTGGCCTAGCCATGGAGACAATATCAGTTTCTTGGAAACCTAACTGCCGGATGGGATAATCGCCTTTTTGCTCGCTACGGTTGACTTGACCTGTAATGAAGATGGTCGGAGAAGAATCAAAGTAGCAACTGCAGATTCCTGTCAGCAGGTTAGTGGCTCCCGGCCCACTAGTTGCCATGGCCACGCCTGGCACCCCTGTAATACGAGCCATAGCTTCAGCCGCAAAAGCTGCTGCCTGCTCATGATGAGTACTTATCAGACGAATCTCTCCTTGACAGTGAATTGAATCAACCAAGTGAGTAATCATTCCGCCCACCACTTCAAAGACATGGCGTACACCTTGAGCATACAAGAAACTGGCAATATAGTCTGAAACCTTCATAAGATCCTCCCTTGCCTAACTCATAGCGTCCCCCAAAGACAGGAGAATGAGCACTGATAAATCAAGAGTAACGCTAGTATCGACCACAGTTCTCCCGATACCACTCCACAGTCCGCTTCAACCCCTCATCTAAGCTTACTTGTGGCGCCCAGCCCGTAGCCTGCTGCAAGCGGGAAATATCTGCCTGCAAACACATAACCTGGTCTGGGCGATAAGGGACTGCGCCGAAGTCAAGCATCAGACTAGGGTCAATCATATCCCGGATACGTTCAACAATACTTTTTACAGTGGCTGCCTCGCCTGAACCCAAATTGAAGACGCCTTGGGCGGCAGGCATGGTGGCAGCCTGCCAGATGGCTCTGGCGGCATCCTCAACGTACAGATAATCCCAGCGTTGCTCACCCGGGCTCAATGCCGGGCTTTGCCCTCGCAGAAGTGTCAAAATAACATAGGGAATCATGTGCTGCTGGTCATCCATGGGCCCATAAGTGGCAAGTAAGCGAAGCCAGGTAAATCCGACGTTATAAGTCTCACAAAGCTTTTGACTCAGAAGTCCCACGCTAAGTTTTGTTGCCCCGTAAAGGGTTACAGGGCGGACCGGCAATTCTTCAGTCAAAACTCCGTCACAAAGCCCATACTCGGCCTGGGAACCCAAGCAAATCCAGCGCTGGCAGCCGCTTTCAGATGCTAATTGCAGTAGCTTCAGCGTGCCAGCCAAGTTCTGTGTCACTTGGGCAGGGTCGTTACGATGGCTGCTGCCCACGCCGTACCAGCCAAGATGAAAGACCATCTCAGGCGCAAAACTTCGCACACTTGCTGCCGCTTCTTCCATGGCAGCCAAATCTCCCGGAATAATCTGCAAACGATTAAGCACATCTTTAATCCGCCATGGATCACTGGTTGGCCGGATTAGTGCGGCGACCTGATAGCCCTGTTCCAGCAATAAGCGCACCAGGTATGAGCCAATATGGCCTGTACCGCCAGTTACAAAGCATCTCATAAGAGTTTCTCCGGTATCTGCCGAAATACTTCCAGCACATACTCCAGCATGGAGGATGAAAGCCCGGGATAAACCCCAATCCAAAAGACCTGATTCATCACAAAGTCTGAATTTCTCAACTCACCTATTACCCGATATTGAACTTCTTGATAGGCCGGTTGGCGAATGAGATTTCCGCCAAATAACATCCGCGTAGCAATTTTGTGTGACTCCAGATACTGGACTACTTGATTACGGGTGAAGAGCGCTTCTGGGCGGACAGCTATCGGGAAACCAAACCAACTTGGAGCAGCACCGGGCGTTGCCTCTGGCAGAATAAAAAATTCCTCCAGACCACGCAACCCTTCATAAAGTAGCTGGAAATTGCGTTGGCGAGCCTCGATAAAGGTTGGCAACTTCGCCAATTGGGCCACGCCTATGGCTGCCTGCATATCTGTCACTTTCAGATTATAACCGTGGTGAGAATAGATGTATTTGTGGTCATAGCCAAAAGGAAGGCTCCCTAATTGCCATTCAAATCTTTTACGGCAAGTATCATCTTTGCCAGGGTCACACCAGCAGTCTCTGCCCCAATCACGAAATGAGCCAATTATTCTATGGAGTTGGGTATCATTCGTAACTAAAGCACCTCCTTCACCCATGGTGATATGATGTGCAGGGTAGAAACTAAATGTGGCTATCTGTCCAAAAGTTCCTGTATATTTTCCATGATATTTTGAGCCTAAAGCATCGCAATTATCTTCTATCAACCATAGGTTATGTTTATCGCAAAAGGCTTTTACTTTTTCAAGATCAAAAGGATTGCCCAGGGTATGAGCAATCATGACAGCCTTTGTTTTAGCTGATAAAGCTGCTTCAAGTTGAGAACAATCTATGTTGTATGTAGGCAAGACCACATCCACAAATACAGGGACCGCACCGTACTGGATTATGGGGGCAACCGTTGTGGGAAATCCTGCAGCAACAGTAATGACCTCGTCGCCTCTTTTTATGCTCCTTGCCCCCAGCTTTGGGGAAGTTAAGGCCATAAAAGCCAGAAGATTGGCTGAAGAACCGGAATTGGTAAGTAAACAGTATTCAACTCCTAAAAACTCTGCAAAATCTTTTTCAAACTTTTCCGCATATCTGCCGGCGGTAAGCCAGAAGTCAAGGGAACTGTCAACAAGGCTGATCATCTCTTTTTCGTCAAAGATTCTACCGGCATAGCTGATTTTTGACTTGCCAGGAATAAATTCTGCAGATTGAACCGGTTTGTGCACCAATTCATAGTACTCTTTTGTTTTCGCAAAAATTTCCTGTTTAAGTTGCTCCTGCCTATTCACCTTTGCGCACCCCCCAGCTTATGCTTTTGTCCACTCCGACTGCTTAGACCTTGCATCAGAAAGATAGCTTGCCAAATCGTCCCTACTGTCAATAGCGTTTTCTTCGTAATATTTCTTGTACCAGTTGACTGTTTTTTCAAAGGTCCTACTTGCATTCCAGACACTGCCCCACTTGAGATCGATATGTGCTCTAGAACAGTCCAGCCTAAGCAAATTTGTCTCGTGCATCTGCCCCGTTTGCTGCTGAATAAAATAAGCTATTTTGTGCCAGTCTTGCTTAATGCTCTCTAATACTTCTTGGACAGTAAGGGATCTCTCATCATTTGGCCCAAAGTTCCACCCTTCAGCAAACTCCTTTTTGCCTTCCAGGAGTTTTTGCCCCAACAACAGGTAGCCAGACAAAGGCTCCAACACATGCTGCCAAGGACGGGTTGCCTGGGGACTTCTTATTAACACGCTTTCATTTTTGCTTGCTGCCTTTACAATGTCAGGAATCAACCTGTCCTCTCCCCAATCACCGCCACCTATTACATTTCCTGCCCTTGCACTAGCCAGCAGGATATGGTGTGATTTGCCGTGGTCTTTCAGATTAAAGAAGGAATTCCTGTAAGAATTTGTGACAAGCTCTGCGCATCCCTTGGATGCACTGTAAGGGTCATAGCCCCCCATTGGGTCATTTTCCCGATATCCCCAAACCCATTCCCTGTTTTCATAGCACTTGTCGCTGGTAATATTGACTATAGCCCTAATAGATTCAGTTTGCCTGCAAGTTTCAAAGACATTTACCGTCCCCATAATGTTTGTCTCAAAAGTAAAAACAGGATCCTTATATGAATATCTGACAAGCGGCTGGGCGGCAAGATGGAACACTATCTCTGGCCTGTATTTATTAAAAGTTTCCGCTAATTTTCCCCTATCCCTAGTATCACCAGTTATAGAAACAATATCAAGAGCCAGCAATTCAAAGTGATTAGGTGTTGATGGCAAATTAAGTGAATAACCAACAACCTTTGCTCCCAGCTCTTTAAGCCACAAAGCAAGCCATGAGCCTTTGAAGCCTGTATGCCCTGTTAGAAGCACAACTTTGTCCTTGTAGACATTGCCAAACATATTATTCCCACACCTTCCACGGTGCTTTTGTGGTGTTCCAGAGACTTTCTAATTCTATCTTATCACGCAAAGTGTCCATGGGCTTCCAAAATCCATGGTGTTTAAACGCAATCAGCTGCTCATCTTTTGCCAAGCCTTCCAGAGGTTCTCTTTCCCAGATGGTGTCATCACCCTCAATATAGTCAAAAATCTTTGGCTCTAAAACAAAAAAGCCCCCATTTATCCATGCTCCATCTCCTTTTGGCTTTTCAAGAAAGGAAATGACTTTATCATTATCATCAAGATTTAACGCTCCAAATCTGCCAGAGGGCTGGACAGATGTTACGGTAGCATCTTTGCCGTGTGAACTATGAAAGTCAAGCAGTTGCTGCAAAGGCACATCACTTACCCCATCACCATAGGTCAGCATAAATGTTTCGTTACCGACATAAGGGGCAATTCGTTTAATGCGCCCACCCGTCATTGTGTTCAAACCTGTGTCTATCAAGGTAACTTTCCAGGGTTCCGCCTTATGACTGTGAACGATTCGCTCATTACTGTTTCTAAAGTCAAATGTCACATCGCACTGATGAAGAAAATAATGCGCGAAATATTCCTTGATAAGATACCCTTTGTAACCAAGGCAAATGACAAAATCATTAAAGCCATAATGTGAATAAGTTTTCATGATATGCCACAGAATCGGTTTGCCACCAATCTCTACCATGGGTTTTGGCCTAAGATCAGTCTCTTCGCTTATCCTAGTCCCTGCCCCACCGGCAAGAATAACTACTTTCATCAAATATGCACCTCGCTCTGCAGGTTATCTAGCTTCATTCTGCATTTAAAAATTTTTAGCTTGTTCGACACTGAACTTCTTGAGCCATGCCCTGTCCCTCTGCCTGTATTCGACGAAAAACGGGCAATTCCTTTGTCTAAAATGCCACAAGTTTCCACCATCCATCAAACAGGGTAAAGATTAATCCACCTGTTTTGCCAAGTCATGTTTAATGCTTTTTATGCGAGATCTAAGGAAGAGGCCTAAAAGAATTATTGGCCTTAGAATCATTAAAATTATCCACTGAATTCCAAAAAAACTGATGTGCTCAAAAAGCAAACTTCTGAAAATAGCAAACTGTATTGGAGAATGTTTCATGTTTCTGGCTACTCTAAACCAATTAGCAGACCACCAAGACTTAATAAAAGGTTTCCTTAGACCTTCTTCCAAATTATTTACTAAATGAGTAAATCCAAAAAAGGAATGATTATAAACTATAGCCTCTGCTGATGGCAACGGTTCATGGGGATAAAATAGCTCATCTCTCAATATTCTGCAAACTCCTGCCATTTTGCCTTTTGTACTTTCAAATAGAATTGCCATGTGCGGAAAGCAACTTAGTAAATTATCATACCCGGCTCTTATATTTGGTCGAACAAAGGAAGATTTATAGACAACCAGACTGATTAAACCCATTCCGTCGTTAATATGCTTCACTAACCAAGGTTGATCTGCTTTCAGGAAATTTTCTGTTTCGCTCAGGTTGTGTACTACATATAAAAAATCTGGCTCATATTTTTTTAACCAATCTAGGACTTTCTCCACAGCTCCAGGTTTTAGTAAGTCATCGTCACTTAGGATCCACAAATATTCTGCCTTGTCGCAAAATAAAAACCCATTAACAATATTAGGGTTGGCACCTAAATTAGAACAATGCTTTCGGTACTCAAAATTACTTTGTTCGTTGCAAAAATCCATCACCTTCAAATATTCCTCTTGGGCTGAAGCATTATCACTGACCACAACCATAAATTCATCTTTTTTTGTAACAGATTTCAAGACTTCAAGCTGCTCCATTAAAGATTCGTATCGGTTCCAAGTAGGGATATAGATTAACAATTTCATAAGAATAATTATCCCCCTTTCTATTTTGAATTCTCCAGAAATATCCTTTACAAATCTACGCACTAAAGTTCTGCAGATTTATCCTTAGCAACAGTACTATCCGAAACTATCCTGTCTTACCAGGCAACAGCTTCTCCCTCACTCGACGACTTAACCAAACCAGTTCCTCAGTCCGCAGCAGGGCAGCAGTAACAAAGTAAACCGCTCCCCCCAAGCTAATCAGGCCACCCACCTGCAGTAGTTGATGGGCAAAAATAGTCGCATCAAAAAAAGCGGCGGAATAACCATAAGCAACGCTTACTGCTATTCCCATCAGCAAAGAGGCTAAAGCAAACTTGCCTACAGAGCGAAGCATGCGCCGCCCGTCTAGATGCCCCAGACGACGGCGCAAAGTAATCGCCAGTAAAATACAGGTGACTGTGCCGGCGATGGAAGTGGCCAGCGCCAAGCCGGCATGCGCCATATAGCCTACGAGAATCAAATTAAGGATAATATTTAACCCTACTGAAAGCAGACCCAGCTTAATCGGGGTAGCAGTATCCTGCAGTGCAAAATATACACTGGAAAGCATGGCGCTTGCGGCGTGGGCAAGAATACCGAGAGAATAATAAAACAGAGCCACCGAAGTCAAATTTGTGGCTGCCGCATCAAAGGCGCCTCGCTCAAAAAGCAGTCGGACGATGGGTTCGTCAAGAATTAATAAGCCAACAACCAGAGGAAAAATGATAAACCAAAGCATGCGTAACCCCTCTGAAAAAATACGGCGCAACTCGTGCATATTTTTGAGAGCCGCCTGTTCTGCCAGGAAAGGATAAGCAGCCGTAGTCGCGGAGGCTACAAAGATCCCCATTGGTAAACCGACCAGCCGGTCAGCAAAATTCAGCGCGGAAATACTGCCTTCCGTCAAACCGGAAGCAAGGCTCCTGTCTACCAGCAAATTAATCTGGCCGGCAGCCGAACCGATAATTATGGGGAGCAGCAGCAAGCCGATTTTTTTTGTGCCGGGGTGGCGCAAGCCGCACATAGTCGGCTGATAAAGTTTCTTCTGTTGAGACAGAGGAACAAAAAGGATCAGCAGATTGGCAGCCAAGCCGACTAAAGCTCCAATGGCTAGGCCACTAATACCAAGTGCACCGCCCAAGAATAATGTGCCGCTAATCATGCCGAGATTATGCAAAAGGCCGGCAAAAGCCGGATAGGTAAAATGATGATAGGAACGGAGCAGTGCATTCGCAATGCCAATAAGTCCGTTCAAGATAATGACGGAAGAGAGCAGGCGTGATAGGTCAACTGCCAGCCTGCCAGCTTCCGGCGCAAGACCGGGGGCGACTAGGGCAATAAAAAAAGGTGCTGTCAGAAAATATATAATGGCAGCGATGAAAAGAATAAGTGCCGCCAAATTAATCACGGCGTTCCCTATGGCCCAGGCTTCTTTCTCACCGCTCTGAAGACGATACTCGGTAAATACGGGAATAAAAGCGGTGGCTAAAGCACCGATCACAATACTGGAGATCGCCATGGGAACAATTAATGCCACCAGATAAGCGTCTGTCTGCGCCGTAGCTCCAAATTGGTAAGCGATGGCTGTTTCACGGACAATGCCGAGAACACGGCTTAATGCAGTGCCAATCACAAGCAATAACGCCGCCGTTCCCATCCCTTGTCTGCTGAAGCCCAAAATTTAGCCTCCCCTCACCACCGTTTTGTCATAAGTTATCATTTAATGAAATTTACTTTCGCTCAGCAGCATTTAAACTTCCTTGATTTCCTCTTTTTCACACCGGCCATAAATATCATTAATGCGCACAATATCATCTTCACCCAGATAGTCGCCGCTTTGCACCTCAATCATCACCAGATCGATCAGACCAGGGTTTAGCAGCCGGTGCTCATGTCCGGCCGGAATGTAAGTAGATTCGTTCGTGTTCACGTACTGTTCGCTATTGTTGTTTACGACTTTGGCCATGCCGCTGACGACGATCCAGTGCTCACTGCGGTGGTGGTGCAACTGCAGGGAGAGCGAAGCGCCGGGTTTAACGACAATGCGCTTGATTTTAAAGCGGGAGCCTTCTTCCAAAACAGTATAAGTGCCCCAGGGGCGATAAACGGTGCGGTGCAACCTGTGGGCCTGGTGACCTTTGACTTTTAGTTCAGCGAAAATATGTTTGACATCCTGGGCGCAAGACCGCTCGGCAACCAGCAGCGCGTCGGGAGTGTCGACAATGATTAGGTTTTGTGCGCCTACCGCAGCCACGAGACGCTCGTCGCTCCTGATATAGCAGTTGGCGGTGTTGTAGAGTAGCGCTTCGCCCTCCACCTGATTCCCTGCGGCATCGGTCGGAACGAGATCTCCCAAGGCGCTCCACGAGCCGATATCGCTCCAGCCGATCTCGCAGGGGACGACCGAAACATGGCGAGACTTTTCCATCACCGCATAATCAATGGAGATGCTAGGAACCTCTTGAAAGTATTCGGGATTAAGTTCAAGCTGCCTGAAGTCTTTGCCTGCGGCAGAGCGGGATTGTTCGCTACATTTTCTGGTGGCTGCAAGAACAGCCGGACAGTGCTCTGCCATTTCCCGTAGTATTGTACCGGCAGTAAAACAGAACATGCCGGAGTTCCAAAGGAAGCGGCCGGTTTGCAGATAGCCTTTGGCTTCCTCAAGCGAAGGTTTTTCGACAAACCGCTGTACAGTATTTCCGTCTGCCTCGATGTAGCCGTAACCGGTTTCCGGGGAGTTAGGCCGGATGCCAAAAGTAACAAGCTTTCCTTGTTGCGCTAATTCTGCCGCCTGGGCGACGGCGTTCGCAAAGGCCGGCTGGTCGGCAATCAGATGATCTGCCGCCAAGATTAGCATGAAAGCATCTTCGCCGTAGCTATCAGCAACCTGCAGCGCCGCGGCAGCAACGGCAGCGGCGGTATTGCGCCCGAAAGGCTCCAGAATGAATGATGTCGCTAGCTTATCCTGATTAACTTCATGGAATTCGTCTTCGGTTTTAAAAAACAGCTCGCGGTTGGTAACAGTGAGAATTTCCTTAACGCCTGGCAAAACGGCACTGCGCAAAAAGGCCTTTTGCAATAAGCTTTGCCCGTCTGCCAAACGGATGAAGGGTTTGGGATGCAATTCACGAGAAACAGGCCAAAGCCGCGAACCGGCCCCACCACAAAGAATCGTTGGTATCAAGACCATAGACAAACCGCTCCCTAATCCTAAGTTTTCTATAGGTTTTCCCTACCAGACATAATGCCTAAAACCGAAAGTATGGCGGGAGTAGGTGGGAATCGAACCCACCACGGACGGATCAACGCCCGCCACCGGATTTGAAGTCCGGGGCCCTCACCAGGCAGACATCTACTCCCACTAGCAATTATGAGGCAAAATGGCCAAAAAATCAAGGTAGGTTTGCTTGACCGCCCAATCTGCCCTAAGAATATCTTATAACAAGAAAAAAAGTATATAGCTAGTCCTTCGTCATCACTGCAGGAGTATTTAACATTAAGCAAGAATTTTTGACGCAAGCCACTCTCCCCGACTTATCCCCTCGCTCGTACAACGTAGGGGCGGGTTACATACCCGCCCAGGCAGATGGAAGATGCTATTTTCAGAGTAGACATAGCCCTCTCCCGCAGGGAGAGGGGAAGGGTTGGGATGAGAGAAGGGAACACTTATGCCCACGCTCGCACCATGTAGGGGCGGGTTTCAAACCCGCCCAAGCAGATGGTAGATGCTATTTTCAGAGTAGACTTAACCCTCACCCTAGCCCGCTCCCATTATTAGAGGTCGGAGGTCAGATGTCGGACTCGTTTGAATCGGCGAAATAGCCGATTCACAGACACTAATGGGAGAGGGGAGTAGTATGGAAGTGAGTGAGGGTTAAGTAAGAGCCGAAAGGAGGGGTGCAAGTGAGAGAGAAAGCTATTTTTCAGGAGACGGTGACTAAGAACAGCTTGCGGGAAGTGCGGCTGTCTCAAGGTCTTTCGCAGGGAGAACTGGCGGATAAAGCCGGGGTGTCGCGGCAAACGGTAGGCGGTATCGAGGCAGAACTCTATGGACCGTCGCTGGCGGTGGCCTTGCGCTTAGCAAAAGTTCTGGGAAAAAGACTGGAAGAAATCTTTTGGCTCGAAAAAGAACAGCTTACAGAAGTCTTTAGCCAGTGGTCATCTATCGGACCGCCGCCGGAAGATGGGGCGCATATTCAATTGATTCGTTCCGGGACGGGGTTCACCGCCTATCCCGCAAGCAGGGAGCTGCTCGGGCTGGAGGCAAACGCAATCGTACTCGAAAAAGAGAGAGAGCGGATAAAAGCAAGGATTTTGGTGCAGGAGTCACTAAAACAGTCGTCGATAATTATGGCGGGATGCAGTCCAGTACTCGGTTTGCTGCGGCAGCGTCTGCACAATATTTGTCGGGATATTTCGCTGCATTGGGTTAATACCAACAGCACCCGAGCTTTGCATGCCTTAAAAGCTGGCGTTGTCCATGCGGCCGGCGTCCATATTTTTGACGAGCAGACCGGCCGATATAACTTGCCTGCTGTGCAAAAGATTTTAGGAGATCGTCCGCATCTAGTGATTAATCTCTATCACGGAGAACAAGGTTTACTGGTACAAAAAGATAATCCCAAGGGAATCAGCGATTTCAGCGACCTACTGCGCAACGGTGTAAGGCTGGTAAACAGAGAAGCTGGCGCAGAGTCACGTCGCATTCTTGATGCGGGCCTGCAGACTGTTAAACTTAATCCACAGCAGGTAACAGGCTATGATTTTCAGGTAGGAACGCATCAGGAGGTCGCCCAGGCTGTGGCACTCGGCGGAGCAGACTGCGGCGTTGCCTTACGCCCACTGGCTCGGCTTTACGGATTAGGCTTTCTGCCGCTGACGCGGGAACGTTTCGACTTAGTAATCCTACGTGAATTTCTACACGAACCTGGGATTCAAGCTGTTTTGGATTTTCTCCAGAAACAGGCCATCCGGCTGGAGTTGGAGGCAGGCGGCTACGAACCTGAAGCTACGGGCAGTGAAATTGCTTGCTGAGCTAGACAGGCATGCCGCTTACTAGAGGTCGGAGGTCAGAGGTCGGACTCGTTTGAATCGGCGAAATAACGATTCACAGACACCAATGGGAGAAGGGAATTGTTGGGATGAGAGAAGGGAACACTTATGCCCACGCTCGTACCATGTAGGGGCGGGTTTCAAACCCGCCCAAGCAGATGGTAGATGCTATTTTCAGAGTAAATGCTATTTTCAGAGTAGACACCCATGCCTCTTGCGGCACCATCAGAAGGATGAAAATGCACCTCAGCTGGCCCTCACCCTAGCCCTCTCCCGCAGGGAGAGGGGAGTTGTTGGGCAGAGGGGATTGTGGTGGCTATTTTCTGGGCGGGTAATTTATTAAGGAGGAAAAAAAATGCGCAAGAAAAGTTTTTTGTGCCTGATTTTCATTATGTTTTCGCTGCTAATACTATCCGGATGCCCTGGACGCGAGATGGCTCTGCCGCTTTCGCCCGCACCGACACCAGCGCCTGTTTCACTCACCGTCTCGGCGGCTGCCAGCTTAACCGATGCGCTAAATGAATTGATTGCTATTTATCAGGGGAAAAATCCTCATGTTACCATCACCACAAATTATGCAGGCTCCGGCGCACTGCAGCGGCAAATTGAGGAAGGAGCGCCGGCAGACTTGTTTATCTCAGCTGCTCCAAGGCATATGGATGCGTTGGAGGCAGGAAATTTGCTCCTAGAGGGAACGAGGGTCGACATCCTAGGCAATACCATGGTCTTAGTTGCACGCGAGGGCTTGGAACTAGCAGAAGGGTTCGCTGCGCTGGAGGAGAGTACCGTCAGGAAAATTGCTCTCGGCGAGCCGGAGAGCGTGCCTGCCGGCCGGTACGGCAAAGAAACGCTTACCTATCTGGATCTCTGGGACAAACTCGAACCTAAGTTTGTTTTTGCCAAAGATGTGCGTCAGGTCTTAACTTGGGTGGAAGGCGGCGACGCTGATCTGGGCCTGGTGTATCTGACAGATGCGAAGACGGCACCAAACGTCTCTGTTGTTGCCACAGCGCCGCCAGGCACTCATCAGCCAATCCTCTACCCAGCCGCAGTTATTAAAACCAGCCCGGCCCCTGAGGCAGCACAAGAATTTCTGACTTTCCTCTCCAGTGCAGAAGCCGCCACCGTTTTTATGCGATATGGCTTTACAGTGCTTGCCAACTAGCACGAAAGGAGCATCATTTTGGAACTTTCACCGCTTTTTATCTCACTGCAGACGGCGGCCGCTGCTACAGCTGCAGCCTTTTTCCCTGGTATTCTCGCGGCGCGCTGGCTTGCCCATACTCCGCCCGGCAAAGGAAAGGCACTGGCTGACGGGTTGTTCATCATGCCGCTGCTGTTGCCACCGACTGTAATCGGCTTTCTTTTATTGCTTATTTTTGGCAACAGAGGTTTATTGGGACGCATTTTAACCGATTGGGGGCTACCGGTGGTCTTTACTTGGACCGGTGCCGTCATCGCCGCCGCCGTAGTTACTTTCCCGTTAATGTACAGGACGGCACGCGGTGCTTTTGAACAAGTTGACCCGGAGATGCTTGATGCCGCGCGCACCATGGGCGATACGGAATGGAGCCTGTTTTGGCGGGTGTTACTTCCGCTTTCCTGGCCTGGGATTACCGCCGGCATTATTTTATCTTTTGCCCGCGCGCTCGGCGAGTTTGGCGCCACCTTGATGCTGGCAGGCAATATTCCGGGCAAAACCCAAACCATGCCGATCGCCATCTATTTTGCCGTAGAAGGCGGTAAGCGTGATGTGGCACTCGTCTGGACGCTGATTATGATTGCCGTTGCCACAGCCACAGTTTTAACACTAAATTACTGGTCTGGTCGCCGGCAAAACTTTGCCGGACAATACAAGGGGAAATGATATGGCTCTTTATGCAGATATTGAAAAGAATTTGCCAGGGTTTAAATTAAAAGTTTCTTTCACAGCCGCTGAAAATACGTTAGGCTTGTTAGGCGCAAGCGGTTCCGGTAAAACAATGACTCTACGCTGTATTGCCGGCCTTATTACACCTGATCGCGGTAAGATTGTGCTCAACGGCCGCGTGCTTTTTGACGCGGAAAAAGGGATCAACTTGCCGAGCCGCAAACGCAAAGTCGGCTATCTCTTCCAAAATTACGCCCTTTTCCCGCACCTTAGCGTGCAACAAAATATTTCTTTTGGCCTGCGCAATTTACCCAAACAGGAGCAAAACAAGCGCCTCGCAGCAGCATTAGAGATGATGAATTTAAACGGTTTAGTAAAAAGGTATCCGCGCGAGCTTTCCGGCGGACAACAACAGCGGGTGGCTCTGGCACGGGCGCTGGTGCCGGAACCGGAAGTATTGCTGTTGGACGAGCCATTTTCCGCGCTCGACGGCAATCTGCGCAGCCAATTGGAGGAGCAACTGCTGGAAACGCTGGAAAAATATCGCGGCTGCACTTTGTATATCACCCATAACCTGGAAGAGGCGTACCGCATCTGCACAGAGCTTTTGCTGCTGGAAGAAGGCCGCATTGCTGCGTCAGGTCGCAAAGCAGAATTATTTGAGCGGCCGCCTAACAGCGTAGCCGCCAGGCTGACAGGCTGCAAAAATCTTTCCCGCGCCCGGGCTATCACCACGGATACGGTGGAAGCATTGGATTGGGGCTGCAGATTACAGGTAGCACCGCCGCTGCCCACGAAGCTTGCTCAGATCGGCATCAGAGAACATCATCTCTCATTTGTAACTGATAAAACGCTCACAAATACTTTTCCCTGCCGTCCGAAGAACGTTACAGAGTCTCCACATACCGTCACGCTTACTCTCCGACTTGACGGCGCTCACAATCACCCTGCACATGCCCTGCAGGCACAGTTAGATAAAGATCTTTGGGAAACGCTGCGCAAACAGCCTTATCCCTGGCTGGTCCGCCTTGAGCCTGCCAAATTGTTTCTAACGGGAGAATAATAGGCTTTAGATCAATCGCTGCCCTGCAAATAGCATCTACCATCTGCTTGGGCGGGTTTGAAAGCCGCCCCTACATGGTACGAGCAAGGGCATAAGCGTTCCCTTCTGCCATTCCAACAATTCCCCTCTCCCATTGGTGTCTGTGAATCGGTTATTTCGCCGATTCAAACGAGTCCGACATCTGACCTCCGACCTCTAGCAATGGAAGAGGGCTAGGGTGAGGGCTAGCTGAGACGCATTAATTGCCCGGCTTCCTGCAACTCCCCGCCCTGCCGGCAAAAAAGAAAGCTGCTGCTGCGCCTAACAACAGGCCAACGAGAAAAGTCAGCATCGCGAGTGAATTAACACCGCCAGCCTCCGCAACAGCCGGTTCGCTGACAGCAGGGGCAGGCTCGGCGGGAGGTGTGCCGGCTGCAACTTCAGCCAGTGTAAATAATAGCGTGCTCGTGCGGGAAATCCGCGCGTAGTCGACTTCTCCCAATCTCCCCTCTTCATCAACCTGGAAACTGGCTTTTACAAGCCACTTGCCGGCGGAGGGAAGGTCAAGCTTAAAGCTGCCATCTGATGCAGTTTCCCCGCTGACGCTAAGCTCATCCGGACCGTAAGCCACGACGACAGCGCCCGGCAACGGCTCTCCCTCAAACAACACTTTGCCGCTAAATACCCCGGGAGAAATTGTGCTTATGTCAGCAGCAGGGACTATTTCAAGCGGCAAATCTGTCGGCTGGCTTGATGTCGCCGGGCCATCACCCAGAAGATAAGCGGTTTTAGCCGAATGAATGCTCAACCTAGTAATCCCGTCGCCGGGGGTAAATGTGCCCGGTTTACGGAGCGCCCAAAAAAGATATTCCCCCTCGCCTTTGGGGGTCACAAACGCCCTGCCCTGAACGCCGGCTTCTTCCAGCACCAACTCCGCCACTTGACCGTCTGGATACCTGACAAACAGGCTGAGGTTTTCAATGTTGACGGGGTCATAAAAATCTCGGAGATGCCCCCAGGATATATCGACTCGCAATTGCTCAGTAGCCGTCTTGTGCTCCACTTCAATCCATAATTCATGAGCGGCGGCTGTGGTGGAAAGAAGCAAAACTAACAGGCAGACGGTCATCAGGAAAATCGCTTTTTTCATTTTTATCTCCCCTTTGTGCATTGATAGCACTTTTTTTATTTTTGTGACACAACACTGTCTTTCTCCCTCTACGCTCTGATTCCTGCTTTCAATGATCATTTTCTAACCTGAACTCCCTAAAATTTTAGCGTAGACAGGAGAAAAACGTAAGAATAATCCAATCCCCATTCAGGATAGTCGACTTTAAGCCTTTTGTAGGCTCTCTTTGTATATTATTAGCCTCTTGAATTC
>JAGXTN010000159.1 GCA_018333455.1 Dethiobacter sp.
CCTCCTGAAAAAATAGTAATCAGCACGTATAAAAAATAGGATCGTAGCTTCCCTGAACGATATAATTTCCTATGCTAAAATATACGCTTTTAGCGGCTAAAATCCAAAGCTTGCGCCAAGTCATTTTCTAAATCCGCATAGGACTCGAGGCCGACCGACAACCGAAATAAGCTTTCCTCAATCCCCAGTATTTCCTGGTACTTTTTTGGCATTGACGCATGCGACATAGTGACTGGATGAGAGAGAATGCTTTCTACGCCGCCAAGCGAGACTGCCAAAAGCGGCAGTTTGACCCGCTTAAGAAAAGCTCTGGCTCCCTGCCGATCTGCCAGCGTAAAGCTCAGCACACAACCAGGTCCGCCGCTTTGCGCCTCGTGCACTTCCCGTCCAGGATGAGCCGGTAACCCCGGATAGTGCACTGCCGCCACCTGTGGATGGGCTAAAAGCCAAGCTGCCAGCTTTGCCGCCTTCTCCTGCTGTGCATCCAGGCGAACTTTAAGCGTCCTGATTCCCCGTTGGACAAGCCAGCAATCCTGCGGACCAAGCACGGCACCGAAAGTATTTTGCACCATACGCAGCCGCTTCGCCAGCAGCTCATCTTTCACTACTGCTACGCCGGCAATAGTGTCACTATGTCCGCCCAAAAATTTGGTGGCCGAGTGGACTACCACATCTATCCCTAATTCCAAGGGTCGCTGCAGGTACGGCGTCATAAAAGTGTTATCAACAATCGTAAATAAGCCGTGACTTTTTGCTAAGTTGGCACAGGCGGCTAGGTCAGTGATTCGCAAGGTGGGGTTTGAGGGAGTTTCTAAAAAAAGCGCTTTTGTTTGCGCAGTAATGGCCGCCTGAATGGCGCCCAGGTCGGCAGTGTCCACAAAGCTATGAGTAATGCCAAAACGATTAAATAGCCCCGTCAGCGCACGATATGTACCGCCGTAGACGTCCCTGGAGACCACCAGATGCTCCTCGGCGCTAAGCAAGCTCAGCGCCGAGGAGATTGCTGCCATTCCCGAAGAAAAGGCAAAACCGTACATGCCCCCCTCCAGCACAGCCATCAACCCTTCCAGCGCATCTCGCGTAGGGTTGCCGGAACGGCCGTACTCAAATGGCCCGAAATTATCAATGGAAGGTTGCCTAAAAGTGGAGGCGTGGTAAATGGGGATGCTGACAGCCCCGGTGTGCTCGCAAAGATCATACCCGGAGTGAATCAATTTTGTTTCCCAGTCCATGGCTATCCCTCCGCTTTCTCTGGATTTAGCGCCTGAGCCAAATCTGCACGCAAATCTTCCCTGTGTTCGATGCCGACCGAAAGGCGCAGCATACGCTGGTCGATTCCGAGGCGCTGCCTGGTAGCCTCCGGCACGTCGGCATGAGTCTGCAGATACGGATAAGTAATTAGCGACTCTACCCCGCCTAACGATTCGGCAAATGTAATAATTTGCAGGCGGCCAATCAATTCTCTGGCCAGCTCTTCGCTCTTAACTACAAAAGAAAGCACTGCTCCCGCTCCGCTCGTCTGCGGGTGCAATTCGTGCAGGCCAGGGTAGAGCACCTTCTCTACCTGCTGCTGATTCTGTAACCACTGAGCTAAGTAACCGGCATTTTCCTGTTGCCTGTCCATGCGGACCGCCAAAGTCTTTAAACCGCGCAAGAGCAGCCAAGCGTCATGAGGGGCGAGTACCGGACCGGTGGCGTTTTGCATGAACGCCAACTCACTAGCCAGGCCGGGATTTGCGGTGACGACCGCGCCTGCCAGCAGGTCATTATGTCCGCCCAAATACTTTGTGGCGCTGTAAACTACTAGGTCAGCCCCCAGCAACAATGGCCGCTGCAGGTAACTGGTCAAGAGCGTATTATCTACAACCGTCAGCAGGCCATATTTTTTGCCCAAAGCGGCAACGGCAGCAATGTCTGTGGTAACGAGCGACGGGTTCGATGGTGTCTCCAGAAATATGGCGCGGGTTTGCGGCGTAATCGCTAACTCTACCGCCGTCAGTGCTGCAGTATCTACATAACTGACAGAAAGGTTAAACTTAGCAAAAATCACATCCATCAGCCTGTAAGTGCCGCCGTATAGATCTTCCCCGAAAATCAGGTGGTCACCGGCTTTGAAAAGCATCATTACTGCCGTAATAGCGGCCATTCCGGAAGCAAAAGCATACGCTCCCACCCCTTCGTCCAGCGCAGCCAGAGCTTCTTCCAGTGCTTGCCGCGTGGGATTTCCTGTTCTGCTATAGTCGTAACCGGTGGACATGCCGGGCGCCGGGTGGGCAAAGGTAGCAGACTGGTAAATAGGAACGCTTAGCGCCCCTGTGGCAGGATCAAAACGCACGCCACTTTGCACTAAGCGTGTGCCAATCTCTTTTCCCCGGCCGGCACCACTGCCAAATCTTTTTTCCATCTATTGCACCTCTTTCCGTAGCGTATTTCTTTCGTTTTTCTCTCCTCTTCCTCGCTAGTCTGCCTGTTCCGCCTCACAAACTGCCTGACAGTAATTTTCAGTTCGCAAGTCGATTATCGTGGGATTATCACCGCATACCGGGCAGTCAAGCTTGCGCTTTACTTTGGCGGACATAAACTCCAGCCCCAAAGCATCTACCATTAACAAGCGTCCGATTAGCGGCTCGCCTACCCCCAGAATCAGCTTTATAGCTTCCGTTGCCTGAATTACACCTATCAAACCAGGCAGTACCCCAAGAACGCCCGCCTCTTGGCAACTTGGCACCACTCCTGCCGGCGGAGGTTCGTGAAAGATGCAGCGGTAGCATGGTCCTGCCGGTGGCTTAAACACGGCGGCTTGCCCATCAAAGCGCAAGATACTGCCATAGACATATGGTTTTTCATAGATTACCGCCGCATCGCTCAGCAAATAACGGGTGGCAAAATTATCACAACAATCCACCACCAAATCATATTCCGGCAGGATGCGCGGCAGATTATCTGCGGTGGCCAGCTCCGGATAAACCTGCACATTCACATCGGGATTAAGCTGCCTGATCGTCTCCTTGGCCGACACCACCTTCAGCTTGCCTATATCAGGCGTAGCGTGAATTACCTGCCGTTGTAAATTACTTAAATCCACAATATCCGCATCCATGATGCCCAGCGTCCCCACCCCGGCGGCAGCCAGATAAAGTGCCACAGGAGAGCCCAACCCGCCCGCACCAATCAGCAGCACTTTGGCATTCAACAGCTTCTCCTGCCCCTTGCCACCCACTTCCGGCAAAAGAATATGCCTGGAATAACGCACAATTTGCCGGTCTGTCAGCATGGACTCCACCCTCCTTCCCTCAGCTATCTTTTCCTAAACTACCTTCTTTCTCCACCAACATGCGATATGTCCCATTCTGCTGTTTTTCTAGGGCGACAACCCTATGTCCTTCAGCGCGCAGGCTCCGCGGCACATTTTTTACTGCTTCGCCGCCGCTTAGCAGAATTTCTAAAATATCGCCCGTTACCAAAGCCTCCAAAGCCAGTTTAGTTTTGACAAAGGTTATCGGGCAGCTATCTTTAACGATATCAAGCATCTTTTTTGGTTGCACGCTCCATCGCCTCCCTGTACTTTTCCCAGCCGATCCGCTCAATTACTTTACCGAAACGCTCCTTGCTCCTGCCGTGTTCCCGGAAAAACGCAAGACTGGCTTCAATCGCCGCAGGGATTTTAGTTATCGGCATAAAACTGATTGCAACCTCTCCCAGTTTGGGGTCACGACCAATGCGGCCGCCGGCCCATACTCTCACGCCGGCCTCTCCCTCACGCCAAGCGCCGCTGGGACAGGCAGTCACACATTCTCCGCAGGCAATACACTTTTCACGACTAAGCAAAGGATAACCGTCCTGCATCGTAATGGCTGCGACAGGGCAAAGATCGGCGCACAAACCGCAACTGATACAGTCTTTCTCCCGTAATGCCGGCCTGAGCACACCTCCAAAGCCAAGGTCATTTTCCTGCGGCTTAGCACAACTTCTGTTACAGCCGGCAACCGAAATTTTAAACTTGCCGGGCACCGGCGCAGCAAAGAACTGCTCATCAATCTGCCGTGAAAGTGCTTTGGCATCAACATGGCCGTGGGGGCACATATAAGAACCCTGACAAGCCATCACGCCGCGCACCGTACCGCCGCAAACGCCCAGTTCTACACCGCCGGCGCGCAGCTCTTCCCTCACCGCATCAATATGCTCAAAATGAATAAACGGAATCTCCATCCCCTGGCGAGTCGTCAGGTGGATATAACCTTTGCCGTATTTTTTGGCCACCTGATGAATAGTCTCCACTTGCTCCAGCGTCAGATTCCCGCCGGCCACCCGCAGGCGCACGGCAAAATAGTCTTTTTGCAACTGTTTAAGGAAACCACCCTTTTTCAGTTCAGCAATATTCATTTCCATTTTTTATTCCTCCCCTAACTTCTCATACTGAAAACGAGCTTATTTCCTAATAATTACATAGGATTGCTATGCATTTACTACATTATAAAAGTGCAGTTCACCCCTGTCAATGTTTTGCAGAACTTTGCCTGGTTTTCAGGTAATCTGGAAAAATGGGAAATATTTGCCATAGCGAATCCTGTCGCTCCATGATAAAATAGGGGAGGAAGCTGGCACCTCTTCCAAAAATAATGCTGCAGAGGATGATGCTTAGTGAAAAAACTTCTCCCCGTCTCATTGATAATGCTTCTGCTCCTTACTTTCATGCCGGGGACAAGCCGTCCGGTAAGCGCTGTCACTCTCCGCACTGCCACCGTTAACGTCGCTGTCCTTAATGTGCGCAGCGGCCCCGCTATTTCGCACCAGCGGATTGCTACCGTCAGTAGGGGTACTGTTTTGCCAGTGCTCTCTGAGCAGGCAGGCTGGGTGCAAATTTCTCTCCGCAGCGGACAGACCGGCTGGATTACGACTGAATTTATTACCTTGCGCAACCAACAACCCGGCTCGTGGGCACGCGTTAATGTGGCTGCGCTTAATGTCCGCTCCGGCCCCGACACCACTTTTAACCGCATTGCCAGCGTTACTATGGGAACTGTGCTCCCCATCATACATAGCCAAGGCAACTGGCATCAGCTAAGACTGCCCTCCGGGCAAGCAGGTTGGGTTTTTTCCGCCCATGTCACCGTCAGCGCGACAAACCCAACTAATACTACCCCCTCGCCTAACTTGCCACCCGCGCCTACACCAATTGCATCACCCTCCCCTACCCTTAACCAACGAAACGGCACAGTAAATCATTTTTCTCTCCCGCTCCGCAGCGGACCTGACGCCACATTTAATACCATTACCACTCTTCCCCCCCAGACACAAGTTGTAATTTTGCAAACCCAGGGCAGATGGCACCAAGTTCGCCTAACAACCGGACAAGTCGGTTGGGTTTTTGCACAATATATTTCGCTCAACGCAGCCGCTCCTACTCCCTTGCCAAGCCCCAGTCCTGCGCCCCTGCCCAACCCTGCACCACAACCGGCGCCTGTGCCAGCTCCAGTCCCTATCCCTGTTGCCAATCCCCAAACCGGAACGGTAACCATGGCTGCACTCCCGCTCCGCAGTGGTCCTGCCGTTTCTTTTAACGCCATCACCACCCTTGGACTAAATAGCCAACTGACAATTTTGCGGACACAAGGCAACTGGCATGAGGTTCGTTTACCCGGCGGACAAGTTGGTTGGGTTTTTGCGCAATACGTTTCCATTAATCAGCCCGGACCCATCCTCTCCCCAATCTCCAACCAGCCTGGAACTGAACAGCCCGCCACCGGAGAGACGTCAACGCAGCGCTTAGCCAGAGTCACCGTCAACGCGCTGAACTTGCGGAGCAGCCCTTCGACAGAAGCTGAACGCATCACACTCCTGCCGCTCGGCACGCTGGCGGAAGTCGTGGCTGAAAGTGGCGAATGGCTCCAGATCCGTCTTTCGTCCGGCCAGCTAGGCTGGGTATTTGCTGAATTTGTACTCGTGTTCAACCGCCAGGCGGCACCTCCTGCCACCGGTACCGGCACAGCGCTTGCCGGTCAAGTTATCGTGATCGACCCTGGCCATGGCGGCAGCCCAGGTGCTGTGGGGCCAACCGGACTGATGGAAAAAGATGTTGTGTTAGACGTTTCCCTCCGGGTCGCCGACAGGCTGCGCCAAGCCGGTGCCACCGTAATCCTCACCCGCGATACTGACAGCATTGTTTCTCTGGCCGGGCGCGTCGAAATTGCCGCAGCCGCTAATGCTCACATCTTTGTCAGCATCCACACCAATGCGCACACAAACACTGCTATCGGCGGGACAGAGACATACTTTTTTCAGCATAGCGCTACTGCCCCCGCATCCCGGCTCTTGGCAGAATATCTTCAAAAAGAACTGGCTCAAGCACTGGGTCTACGAGATATCGGTGTAAAGCACGGCAACTTCCATGTTATCCGCGAAACCACCATGCCCTCGGTCCTGCTGGAGCTGGCCTTTATCTCAAACGCACAGGAAGAAGCGCTGATGCGTACAAACGACTTCCGCCAAAACTCAGCCGATGCTATTTTCCGCGGCATAGAAGCATACTTCATCTTCTAACCTAGCGTACCATGTAGGGGCGGGTTTCAAACCCGCCCGCCAGAGGCTTCCGCACATCGGTGGAAATTCATTCCTGAGCGCCCGCGAACGTAATAGGGAATCCGCCCTGCAACCCCCTATCGTGCAGAAAACCAGATAATTTCCTACCCTGAAAACATTTAACCAGCAAAAGGGCAACACAAAATTGAGCTGCGAAATTCCCTTTTTTCACAACCTCGTAGTAGCTGTATATGCTATTTTTGCACGATGACAAGTCGAGGAA
>JAGXTN010000013.1 GCA_018333455.1 Dethiobacter sp.
CTGCTTAACGTTTTGCAGTATTGCCTGACAACCACTTTCAGGTGGTCTGTTTTGCTGTGTCCTTTTTGGGGGTAGTGTGTAAAATCACAGTGTTTCAAACTTAATTCCTCCTTTTATAATGGAGACCGGGGAGGATACTCGAAACCTAAGGCCCTGCTATTTACTCGCTTTCGGCAACATACCGGCGATTTTGCGGACAATCTCTTTCTTTGACTCTATGTCGTACTGGGACGTGATGGCGATCTGCTCCATAATGGGAGAACCACCGCCGTGATAGGCGCCGTAAAGCATGGAGCCGGAAGCGCTGGACAGGGCAAAGTCAACAAAGCTTAGCCAGAACTTGATCTGCTCCTGGATTGGGATCTCCGGGTTGCGCCTGAGATACTTCTCCAGCAAAGCTTTAGTTTCGGGGTTGGTCAGGTCTTTTTCGTAAGGAAAGGTGGCGGGGAGTCCCCCAGCTATATTGCAGAGGATCTCCTGTTCGTGAAAGACGGCCTCACCGCTGAGGCACCGGCCCACGTTGGCGTAGATGGAGTGGGGGATACAGCTGCCGGGGCCGTAGGGGACGAAGCCCGCGCCCGGGAAGTATACTTCATTTTTACCTAGAGCCGATGCAGTATAACCGGCAGCGTAACCCAGCTCACCGGTCATGATCAACTCGGAAAGCATTTCCCGTACGTGGGGGGTTTTCTCAATGCCGTTTATCTCCGCTGCCATGGCGGCAAGGCCAATGACGTAATCCAGCATTGCAGGCTTACAGCCGGAGTAAGAATGGCGGTGGAAAAGGGCGAAGAGCAGGGCGGCTATGCCGCCGTGCTGGGTTTCCCCGCAGAGAAAGACCCGATCCCAAGGCACAAAGCAGTCATCGAAAATAATATACGAGTCTGTATAGCCGTACTCGATGCCGCGCTGGAAATGTTCGCGTTTGCGAGGGTTGTGGAAATGAACCACCTGCTTTACCCCTTCATGGTCAGCAGGGACAGCGAAGCAGATGGCATAAGAGCCCTCTCCTGGGGTGAGGGCTCTGGTAGGCACCACCAGAATTTCATCGGCTATGGAAGCTTCAGAGATGTGCACCTTAGAGCCACGTACAACAATACCGTCATTCCGCTCCTCCACCACCCGCAAGTACATATCTAGGTCTGTTTGCTGCCCGGGTCGCTTGAGGCGCTCGCCCTTGACGTCTGTCTGGGCGCAACAGCCCACTAGGTCTTCCGACTGAAAGCGTCCCAGCCACTTCAGCCAATTCTCGTAATAGGCAGTTTTGGCGCCGGAGAGCTTTTGCGCCTCAAAGGAAACGGCATGCACGGCATTAGCGGCATCTATGCCCATGCAGCGCTGGATACACTGCCCCACCTTATTACAGAGGAAGCGAGTCATATCTTGCTTTTTGTGCAAATCCCCCGAATTCTGATGAATATGATTAAACCGGTTGATGGTTTCCCCCGTCAGATGGGACAAGGCAGTACATAGGTCTCTGCTTTCAGGATCCCACACTGCATCAAAGGTCAGCCCCATAACGTTGATGACTCCTTGCTGGCGCTCATCCAGCCTGTCGATCTTCTCCCCATTGCTGTAGAGGTTGCGGTTCATCTTGCTCAACCCCTGGATATACTGCTCTCGTGTCCTCATGTTCAAACTCATCTCCTGATTTTGGCTGTAAACATTATCCTGAATGTGTGATGCCAAACAATAAGGTGATTAGGGAAAAGACATTGAGGTTTTTTGCGCCAATTGAAAAAGGGGAACAGAGCTTAATAGCTAAGTTCTTTCGATAATTGTAGCCACACCCTGCCCGCCTCCACAACAGGCGGTTACGAGCCCATAGCGCGCTCTTTGGCGCTGAAGCTCATAGATCAATTTGACAGTCAAAATGGCTAAAGAGCCGGCGATGGGGTGACCTAAAGCAATGGCCCCTCCGTTGGGGTTAACTTTATCCATGTTCAAGCCCAATTCTCTGACGCAAGCCAAGGCTTGGGCAGCGAAAGCTTCATTCATTTCAATTACATCTAAGTCGTCAACTGTGATACCGGCTCTCTTTAGGGCAAGTCTTGTTGCCGGTACAGGTCCAATGCCCATAATGTTGGGATCAACTCCGGCAGCAGCTGCGGCGCGAATTACACCCATTGACTTTAGACCCAACGCCTCCGCTTTGCCGCGCTCCATGATCACTAATGCGCCCGCACCGTCGTTGATTCCGGAAGAAGTACCCGCTGTTACCGTACCGTCTTTTTTGAAAACAGCCGGAAGCTTGGCCAGCGCTTCCAGGGTTGTGCCAAAACGGGGGTGTTCATCGGTATCAAATACTACCGGTTCCCCCTTTTTCTGTGGGATGACAATCGGGACAATCTGTTCTTTGAAGCGGCCTTCCCTAATTGCCCTCTCCGCTTTTTGTTGACTGGCCAACCCGAAAGCATCCTGATCTTCACGGCTGATCTTGTATTTCTCCGCGACATTCTCCGCAGTAATGCCCATGGGTGGATCCCCGATTTGCTTAGGTGAAAGTGGGCGAGGCTGAATAAAGACTGGCGCCGACCTTTGGTAGGGTGAAGCTGTTTTTTCCAGCAGATAAGGCATCCTGGTCATACTTTCGACTCCACCGGCAACCACTATTTCCGCATAACCCGCCATAATGAGGGCTGCCGCCAAGTTGACGGCTTCAGACCCAGATCCGCACTGACGATCAATGGTCAGGCACGGTACTGAAAAAGGAAAACCGGCTTCCAGCCAAGCTACGCGAGCCATACAGCCCACGGCTCCAAGGCAATGGCCCATAACAACTTGGTCTACTGTCGCCGGGTCAATACCCGCCCTGTTTACCGCTTCGCTGATTACCAATGCGCCATATTTCTCAGGTGGCACATCTCTTAAGGCACCGTTTTCTCTGGCAATTGGAGTCCTTGCACCCGAAATAACAACTGCTTCTCTCATCTAATGTAGTCTCCTTTTGTTAATTTTTTTGCCTCATTTTAGTAATTACGCAATAATCTTCGCTAGTGAGTCAACACTACTCGCTACCTGAATTTTTGGTTCGCAGCGGCACTACGCAAAATTAGGCAAAAGCTTCCGGTACATTTTTAAGCGTCGCGTAGGAAAACACCGGTCCGTCTTTACAAACATAGAGATTGCCCGCATTGCAGCGTCCACATTTGCCGATACCACATTTCATCCTGTTCTCAAGGGTAGTGTATATCTGGTCGTCAGGAAAATTAAGTTTTTTCAGGTTTTGCAGCACAAAATTAATCATGATGGGTGGCCCACAGGTTATGGCGATAGTATTTTCAGGGGAGGGGTTCACCTCCATCAGTAGTGCCGGTACGAAACCCACATAGTGAGGCCAGCCTTCTTCTTTCACATCAACAGAAAGATGATAGCAGGTGTTTTCAATTCTTGCCAATTCACCGAATTCCCCTTTGAAGCACAAGTCAGCCGAGGTCCTAGCTCCATAAACAACGGTCAGTTCACCATATTCTGATTTTTTAGCCCTGACATATTCGATAACGGGACGTAAAGGTGCCTGTCCTATGCCTCCGCCGATAGTGATGATATTTTTGCCTTTCCACTCATCGATCGGGAAATTATTACCATAGGGGCCGCGAACAGTCATCTTATCGCCCGCTTCGAGTTCATGTAGCGCTTTTGTAACTTTCCCTGCACGCATGACCGAAAAGCGGAGAAATTTTCCCTCCGTGGGAGAACAGGAGATGGAGATCATGCTCTCCCCTGTTCCCAGCACTCCAATCATGGCACATTGGCCGGGCAGATGGGTCCAACTGTCCCTCACCTCTTCGTCGTCAAAGCCCACCTTAAAAGTCTTAATGCAGCGGTCGCCGTAAGTCTCATACCAAGTGTCCTGCACAGTAGCAAAATTTGGGATATACGGATGGGTATTCATAGCACATCCTCCCCAACCTTCGACAAAATGTCGAGAATATCGATGTTTACAGGGCAGTGATTTATACACCTGCCACAGCCCACGCAAGCAATAACCTTAAATTTGTCCACGAAATATGAAAATTTATGGTTGATCCTGTTGCGAGTGCGTTCCCGCCGAGTTGGACGGGGGTTGTGTCCCGAGGCGTGAAGTGTGTACTCGGAAAACATACAGGAGTCCCAGGTCCGGCATCTCCTGGATTCTACACCTTCTGTCTCATCTTGCATGTCAAAACAGTGACAGGTTGGGCATAGGTACGTACAGATCCCGCAACCGAGGCAAGAAGCAGAAATTTTTTCCCAAACCGGGCTTTCCCAGAGGGCGGGCAGTCTAGCTTGGACACCGGACGGATCGATTTGCCGCCTAATTTGAACTGCCGCTTTTTCCTGCAGCAATTTAGCCGCATCTTTGTCTGCGCCGGATGCTTCGCACAGCAGTTTCCCTGCAGCTTGGCAAAGCACTTCGCCCTTCCCCGTCAGCACCTCCAGCAGGTAGCTGTTACCCAAGTCTGTCAGCAACAAATCCAACCCATCGGTTGAGGTAGGACCACCACCCATTGATGTACAAAAGCAATTTACACAGGGGTCTAGGCAGGCCAATCCGACTAAAGTTGAATTTGTACGTCTTGTCAGATAATAAGGATCCTCTACGCCCCAAGAAAACACGTTGTCGACAATGAGCATCGCCCTAGCATCACAGGGTTTGATCCCAAACAGCACTATTTCGCCTGCCGGCTCCGCCGTCTTGATGTCAGTTGCCCATTGCTCGAACCTGAGCATGGTTTCCGTCTGGGGAAAAACAACGCTTTTAGGAGGAACATTTGTATTGTTCGCTGTCAGACAGAGGTCACCGGCTTTTGTTATTGCGGTAAACTTAAGCGTTTCGCCGCATAGCTGCGGGCCGAATATTGTCTTTCCGGGAATTGCCGCCAGAAAATCAGCCAATTTATCTTTGTTCAGCTTCATAGCTCAATACATCACCACCACTATAAAATAAAGTCTCCCTTGTCATTAGGGCGGTAGCCCACAAGTAGCGGTTTGGCCTCAGGATCAACCCCCGGCGTAAAAGCGAATTGTTCAGTTACTTCTTTAACAAGTTTTCTGTTCAGGTAGGACAGTGGTATTTCAACAGGACATACCCGTTCACATTCCCCGCATTCTATACAGCGTCCGGCCAGGTGGAACGCCCTGGCCAATTGAAAAGCGGTATTTTCCGAGATGTTTACCGAGCGCTGAATCCAAGCAGGATTTTGCTTGTCTAGAATACATTCTGCGCAGTAACACATCGGACAGACATTGCGGCACGCATAGCACCTGATACAACTGTTGAATTTGTCCCGCCAAAAAGTCCATCGTTCTTGCGCGCTTTTCACTTCAAACCTGTTAATGTCTTCGAAAGCAGTACTGCCACTGACTTCTACGTTTTCCCCCAGTGTAACATCGGCGATAACTGGGTTCGGATAACGGCAGGTCAGACATTTTCCGGCAACAATCTCCTCCCGGGGAAATACTGCGTTACCACTAGGCAGGTCCAAGCTGACATTGCCATTTTCCCATCTTGCTCCCACCCTGTCTAAAGTATGAGGATACTTCTCCTCTAACTTCCTCAGATCTACAACCCCTTCACAGGGGCATCCGATTACATAAACGGCCTCTCTTTTAATTCCCTGTTCAACCAATTGCTGCACTACCGCCCGGCTGTCACAGCCTTTTACCAATATCGCTACTTTGCGCGTGTCTGGTTGAGAACCGCGGGGAACAGGCCGTTTTTCTGCCAAAGCAAGATAGGTGGCCAGGTTGGAGCTGCAAAGCGGAGAAAAAATCAACTGGTCAGCATCTTCAGGGATCCTGACAAAGTGCGGTGATGTGCGATAGCCGTAAGTGCCTTGTCTCCACCCGATCAGGTACTTAATATCATCTCGGGAGATAGTTTCTTTGGCTAATGCCCTTAGCTTGTCAAAGTCAGGCAATGATTTTCCCTCCCTCTACCAATCAATCTTTTTTCTAGGAAATTCTGTAAAGGCACCAACCTCATGTAAATTATCAACTACTCCCTTTACCACATCTCTCCATTTGGCGCCTTCAGACGCAGAAACCCAGCTCATATTGAACCGCCGTTCATCCACTCCCACAAAATTCAGCAGTTCCCTCATCAGTGCAACTCTCCGTCGGGCTAAAAAATTACCTTCCATGTAATGACAGTCACCTGGATGACAGCCTGAAACCAAAACTCCGTCAGCGCCCTGTTGCAGAGCATTAACTACAAACATTGGGTTAACCCTGCCGGAGCACATTACCCTGATGACATTGAGGTTCGAGGGATACTCAATCCTGCTGGTACCGGCAAGGTCCGCACCGGCATAGGAACACCAGTTGCACAAAAAAGCGACTACATTTGGTTCGAAGTTCTCACTCATAACTTACCCCCCAAGGCTGCTATTTGCGGCAGAATCTGGCTGTCCATAAATGACTTTTGCTGGACTGACCCTGACAGGCATCCGGCGACACAGGCTCCACAACCTTTGCAGAGAACCCCGTTGACCCGGGCTACATTTACCTGGTGGCCCATCAAGTTGACCAACACCAGTTCAATGGCCGTATAAGGACAAATCTCAACACAGTAACCGCAGCCACGGCAGTTCGGCTCGTTCACCCACGATATCTGAGCTTGCACCTTAACTTTCCCGCTGGACAGAAGTACAAGGGCGGATGATGCCGCTCCTTTAGCCTGTGCCACCGTGTCCGGAATGTCCTTAGGCCCCTGTGCGCAACCGGCCAAGTAAACTCCTTCGATAGCTGTATCCACAGGAGCAAGCTTGGGATGAGCCTCCAGGAAAAAGCGGTCTGACGACTGAGACAGCCTTAACAGGTCAATCACTTCCCTGGCGTCCCGGCGCGGTTCCAGTCCAACCCCCAAAACCACCATATCAACTTCGTCTTCCAACGGCTTGCCCGTAAGGGTGTCTTCAACCATGATTACAAGTTTGCCATTTCTTTTAAAGATTTCCGAAGGGTTTCCGCGGATATACCGTACACCTTCGCGCCGCACCCGATCATAAAACTCTTCAAAGCCCTTGCCGAAGGCGCGAACATCCATGTAATAAATTCTGACGTTTGCTTCGGGGAGCTTGTCTTTCACGAGGTGAGCCAGCTTGGCGGTATACATACAGCATACGCGGGAGCAGTACTCGTTTCCCGTGCTTTTGTCTCGGGAGCCCACGCATTTGATGAAAGCAATTTCTTTGGGAACATATTCCCCGTCCCCTTTGCCAAGAACCAGTTTGCCGCCCGTAGGGCCGGAAGATGAAATAAGGCGCTCCATTTCCAGACCGGTAAGTACGTTATCGTAATCACTGTAACCGTACTCAGGCTTCCGCGCGGCATCAAACACATCAAAACCCGTGGCCACGATGACTGTCCCGGTTTTAAATTCGACAATCTCATCCTTTTGCTCAAAATCGACAGCTCCGGCCGGACAGGCCTCTACGCACTTAGGAGCCTTGCCGCATTTACCCCTTGTCAGGAACAGGCAACTGTGCGGATCTATCGAATACTTGGCAGGCACAGCCTGCGGGAAAGGCAGATAGATAGCGGAACGGTTACCTATACCCATGTTAAATTCACTCTTAACGCGGTCAGCCAGCAGGCATTCCTCCGCACAAAGCCCGCAGCCTGTACATTTGTTAAAATCAACATATCGCGCCTTTTTGCGAACTTTTACCTGGAAATTACCTACATAACCGGTAATGCTTTCCACCTGCGAATAGGTCAGCAGGGTGATGTTAGGATGACTGGCCGCATCAACCATCTTCGGAGTCAGAATACAGGCGGAGCAGTCCAGAGTCGGAAATGTTTTGTCAAGCTGAGACATCCTGCCTCCGATGGAAGGTGTTTTCTCTACCAAGTATATTTTAAAACCGGCATTGGCAATATCAAGCGAGGCTTGAATTCCGGCAATACCCCCACCGATAACCAATGCCGCGGCTCCCACATCAACTTCCTTTTCTTGCAGAGGTTCAAGGAACCTTACTTTAGCCACAGCTGCCTGCAGCAGCTTCTTGGCCTTGGCGGTCGCCTCCTGCTTATCCTTGTGTACCCAAGAACAGTGTTCCCTGATATTGGCTATCTCCAAATAGTATGGATTCAGGCCGGCTTCGACCAGAGCCTTGCGAAAAGTCAGTTCGTGCATACGAGGTGAGCAGGAGGCGACCACAACCCGGTTTAATCCGTTTTTCCTGATGTCCTCCCTGATCATAAGCTGACCAGGCTCAGAACACATATAGGAATAGTCACTTGCCACCCTGACATTCGGAAGCTTGACCGCATACTTGGTCAGCTCCTCTACGTCCACCGTCTTAGCGATATTAATTCCGCAATGGCAGATATAAACGCCGATTTTCGGTTTACTGCTCATAACACATTTTAATCCTCCAATTAGCTGCAGTCAGGCGACAATAGCAACGCTGTCTCCTATGCCCTTAATTCCTTGAGTTTTTCTGTCAGCTTGGGAACCACTTTAAAGAGGTCGTCGACTATGGCATAGTCAGCTACTGTAAAAATAGGTGCATTCGGGTCCTTGTTAATGGCAATGATGGTTTTGGCTGCTTTCATGCCGGCCAGGTGTTGAAAGGCACCAGATATACCGATGGCAATGTAGACTTTAGGTTTTACATTCTTCCCCGAGGTGCCGACCTGGCGGTCATGGGGCAACCAACCGGCATCGATGGCGGCGCGCGAACCGGCAATAACCGCGTTAATGGCCTTAGCCAAATCCTCGATCATCGGTAAATTCTTTTCTTCTCTTAGACCGCGGCCGATGCCTACCAGGATTTCCGCCTGGCTGATATCCACATCACCTACAACAGCTTCAATATACTCTACAAACTTGCGATACTGAACGTCTTCCTTCATCGGGGAAAGTATTTTTTCCACTGTCCCAAACTTCGTCGGATCCCCTGCGTTGAAGGAAGATTCCCTGACGGTAATAAGATAAGGAGGTTTCCCTTTAAAGGCAAAATCTGCATTTATCTTGCCTTGATAATACGTCCTTACCGGCTGCAGCTCGCCTCCTTCAAAGCTCAACCCCACAACATCAGTCACAAAAGGCATTTTTAGTTCCACGGCCAAGGCAGGTGCCATATCCACACCCTGCGTGGTGTGAGCGACCATCACTAATTCCGGCTGATACCGGCCAATCAGGTCAGACAGGGCTTGCTGGTATTTTTCTGAGTTGTAATCTGCAAAAAGAGGGTCATCTACATAAAGAACCTTGTCGCTGTAGCCTGCCAATTTTTCGGCAAAAGAATTGACCCCGCTACCAAGCAGGATGGCTATGATATTACCCCCTAGCTTGGGCGCTACGTCAGAGGCAGCAGCCAACATTTCCAGGCTTACCTCGCGCAACTCTCCTCGACGGTGTTCGGCTAGGACAAAAATGTCACCCATTACAGCAGACCCCCTTTCACCATCTTAACGGCCATGATTTCAGCTTTTTCCTCGGGTGTTCCTAAAATTATTTCAGCGCTTGAAGCAACAACAGGAATATACAGATTGAGCAGTTCAACGCGTGAACCAGCTTCACTTACTTCCGTTTCAGCCAGACCAAGATCTTCCAGTTTTAGTACCTTAAGTTCCTTTTTCTGTGCTTCCCGGATTCCACGGACCGGTGCATAGCGAGGCACATTTATGCCTGTCTGAATGGTGATTACGGCCGGCAAAAACATTTCCACCACTTCAGACAAACCGCCTTCCAGTTCGCGCCTTACCCTAATTTTACCGTCCATTATTTCTACGCTTTTCACCATTGCAGCATGAGACACTCCCAGTTCCTCGGCCAAAGCTACGCCTACCGACATGTTGCTGTCGTCACCGGACATACAACCTGTCATCACTAGGTCGAATTGTTCTTTTTTAATTGCTGCAGCCAACACCTTGGCTACTTGC
>JAGXTN010000171.1 GCA_018333455.1 Dethiobacter sp.
GGCGTGGATTGAAACATATTTGATAGTGTTATACTTAAAACAAGATAAGGTCGCCCCCCGCGCGGGGGCGTGGATTGAAACATCGGTGAACGGAATTTTGGTTGTTTCGGGAATGGTCGCCCCCCGCGCGGGGGCGTGGATTGAAACGTATATAAACTGAAAATCGCAGGAAGGTAAACTGGTCGCCCCCCGCGCGGGGGCGTGGATTGAAACTCATACCGAACTTAATAGCATAAAGAGCAGCGAAGTCGCCCCCCGCGCGGGGGCGTGGATTGAAACGAAGTTGAAGGTGGCTATGGTTATCGTATAATTGGTCGCCCCCCGCGCGGGGGCGTGGATTGAAACGCGTAGATCGTCCCCCGCACGGCCCCAAGCTCCTGTCGCCCCCCGCGCGGGGGCGTGGATTGAAACTTGTATGTCCGCCCATTTATGCCCAAGGATGGCGAGTCGCCCCCCGCGCGGGGGCGTGGATTGAAACAAAAAAGGACAGCTCCCCCTACTAATACAACGGAGTCGCCCCCCGCGCGGGGGCGTGGATTGAAACTTTGCATGGCGGCCGCAAGACCAGCCACCTGTTCGTCGCCCCCCGCGCGGGGGCGTGGATTGAAACAGTAAGTCGCGTATATCCTGCCCATGCCTCTGCGTCGCCCCCCGTGCGGGGGCGTGGATTGAAACTGCTGTCCTAAGCCCACCCATGCCGCCCCCGGCAGTCGCCCCCCGCGCGGGGGCGTGGATTGAAACCCTGGGAAGCTATCCACGAACTTGCAAAGCATTGTGTCGCCCCCCGCGCGGGGGCGTGGATTGAAACTCAATATCGGTCTGAGAGGACTTCGCCGACTTCTCGTCGCCCCCCGCGCGGGGGCGTGGATTGAAACTGATATTAAGGACGGGTCAGGCAAACTTCTTTGTGTCGCCCCCCGCGCGGGGGCGTGGATTGAAACATCTATATCCCCCGTAAGAACATCAAGACATCATTGTCGCCCCCCGCGCGGGGGCGTGGATTGAAACGTGCCGCGCCAGGCAAGAGGCGTGAATGTGATTTGTCGCCCCCGCGCGGGGGCGGTCAACGCATCCCTCTCAGGCACCCTTGCTCATGAGTAGGGCAAAAATTAAAATTCAGTATGGTGTCCCTCGAAGCACAAACATTTTGACAACCGTAGCACATATGTGTACAATATATATAACACGAGGGAGGTGTTTATAATGAAGTTTGTTTCAGTTCGCGACTTAAGGCAGCGTTCGTCTGAAATCTGGGGTCTTTTGCGGGAAAAAGGCGAATTGGTTATTACTTCTAACGGCAACCCTATTGCACTGCTCTCTGATGTAAACGAAAGCAATCTGGAGGATTACTTGCGCAATGTGCGCCGAATTCGTGGCACATTGGCAGTCAACTCTATTCAAGAACGCTCTCGTCAATTAGGTCTGGATCAAATACCTGCAGACGAGATCGATGCTGAAATAAAAGAAGTGAGACGGCATCGCCCGCGATGAACATTGTGCTTGATACGAATGTATTGGTTTCCGCGCTACTTAAAGCGCATAGCGATGCCGGAGCTATTGTAAGGCTGGTAATGTCGGGAACTGTAAACGTTGTTTATGATTCCCGGATTCTGTCGGAGTATCGTGATGTGCTTTGTCGTCCAAAGTTCAGATTTGAGAAGTTTGAAGTCGAGGCGATCTTAACTCAGATCGAGGCCGAGGGAATCCTGGCTGTAGCCAAACCCTTGCAAGTGGAATTGCTAGAAAGGGATGACGAGCCCTTTCTCGAGGCGGCTCTTGCCGTTAATGATACGGTCCTTGTCACAGGCAACAAAAAAGATTTCCCTTTGCCTTCCGGCAGTCGAATTTCTGTTTTCGGCCCAGGGGAGTTTGTAGTTTATTGGCGAAAGAAACAAGGTATTTTTTAGCGTTTGTCATGTTAAGTTGTCCTCTGCGCGTGGCGTGGATTCGCAATTTTTGATGTTGACAGTGCATGCGGGCACAGGTAAAATGTTACTAGATGTCGTGGCCAACTATTGACCGACTGGTCGGTCGGCAGTTGGCGGAGGAGGAAGATGATGAGGAAGAGGATGTTTTGCTGGGTTGCGGTGGGTTTGTTGATGCTGTTTGCTAGTGGTTGCGGACGCAGCGGAGCAGAGCCGGTGATAGAAGAGGAAGCTGTGTCGGTGCAGGTTGAGCAGGCGACTTTAGGTTCTATCCGCGAGACAGTTGCTTTTAGCGGTGAAGTTGCTGCCGGCAGTGAGGTGCAAGTGATGCCGAAGGCGGGGGGGCGGATTATCCGGGTGACTGCGGCGGTAGGCCAGGAAGTGCGCAAGGGAGAGTTGCTTGTAGAGCTGGAGGCACGGGAACTGACGATGGCCGTTAGGCAAGCCGAGGCGGCTGTGGAGATGGCCAGAGCCAATCTGCAAAACGCTAAGACCGGAGGAGCGCTTGCGCAACTGCAGGCGGCTGTTCGTCAGACGGAGGCGAGTTATAATAATGCTCAAACTATACTTAGACGGATGGAAATGCTTTATTCTGAGGGAGCTATTGCCCTTCAACAGTTGGAGAGCGCACGCCTGCAGGTAGAGGTGGCGGGAAGCCAAGCTAGCTTGGCACGAGAGCAGTTGGCCATTTTTGAGCGTGGCGAGGGTCAGGCACAGGTTTTAGAGGCTCAGGTTCGTCAGGCGGAAGTGGGGCTGGAAATGGCGCAGTTGAATTTGAGTAATGCGCGGATTTTATCGCCGGTGTCTGGCTTAGTTGTTGCGATTACAGCCGAGCCCGGCAATTTGGCTTCACCCGGTTTGCCGCTAGTGACGCTGGCGGGTTTGGACGGCGTAACGGTTACGGCTAGATTGACAGAGCAGGCTGTTGGGCTATTTTCGCTTGGCATGGCTGTAGAGGCGGAAGTGCCGGCAATAGGAGTGACGTTGCAGGGAGAGGTGCGAGAGGTTGCACCGGGGGCTGTGGCCGGCAACAGGTCTTTTTTGGTTAAGGCACAGGTGCCTGCGGCCGATGGTCTGCGGGCAGGAATGTTTGCACGTCTGCGGCTGGTGGCGGCGGAAAGCGCTGGGGCGGTGCTGTTGCCACGAATGGCGGTGCTGGAGCAGGAGGGACGCCATTTTGTTTTTACGGTGAAAGACGGGAAAGCGGTGCGCCGTGAAGTAACGGTAGGTTTGCAGGATGAGCAATTTACTGAAATCCTTACTGGTTTTGCTGCCGGAGAGAAAGTTATTACTGCCGGGCAGCAGTTCCTGGAGGACGGCACAACGGTGCGGTTTGAAGAGGGGGGAGAAATTTGAGCATCCCTTCTTTAGCCATCAAACGGCCGGTGGCCGTGTTGATGGTGATTTGTATTGTGCTGGTACTGGGCGCTTTTGCTTTTGTTAATCTGCCGGTCGATTTGTTGCCGGAGATGAACTTTCCCATGATGGCTGTCTTTACCGCTTATGAGGGCGCGGCGCCGGAGGAGGTGGAGGCGATGGTGACAAGGCCTCTGGAGGAGGTGTTGGCTACCGTGCCGGGGATTGAGCGGATTACTTCCACCTCCGGGCAGGGGTCGGCAACGGTGATGCTGGAGTTTTCTTGGGGTGCGGATTTGGACCTGTTGGCGCTGGATGTGCGCGAAAAAATAGATCAGGTTAAAGGCATGCTGCCTGATGAGGTGCAAACACCGACGGTTTTCAAGTTTGATCCTTCCATGATGCCGCTGCTTTGGCTCTCGGTGGCGGGAGACGTTTCTCCTGTCGAGCTGAAACGCGTGGCTGATGAACTGGTGAAACCGCGCTTGGAGCGGATTGAAGGCGTGGCTTCGGCGGCAGTGACTGGTGGTGTGGAACGAGAAATTCGCGTACTTGCCGATCCCTCGCGATTGGCGCATCACGGTTTGACATTGGAGCAACTTGGGCAATTATTGCGCATGGAAAACCTGAACGTTTCAGCCGGCCGGTTGGCAGAGGGCGGCAGAGAGCTGCAGGTTCGCTCGCTCGGCGAGTTTGCCAGTCCTGCTGAGTTGGAAAATTTGGTGCTGAGGACGACTCCCGCCGGGACGCTGTATCTGCGGGACGTGGCAGAGGTAAAGGACGGCTTTACTGAAGAGCAGCAGTTGACGCGCTTAAACGGCAAACCAGGTATTTCTGTAGCCATCTATAAGCAGTCTGGGGCTAATACGGTCATGGTCTCCGCAGCCGTGAACGAGGCGCTGCAGAATTTGGCAGGCGACCTGCCGCCGGGAACAAAGATCGGCGTTATCTTTGACCAGGCTGAGTTTATCAACAGTTCGATAGGCAATATGTTGAATATGGGTCTGTCCGGGGCGGCGTTGGCACTGCTCGTACTGTTCCTTTTTCTGCGCAATTTGCGCAGCACGCTGGTGATTGGTTTGGCGATGCCTGTCTCGATAGTGGCTACTTTTGTGTTGATGTTCTTTAATGGTCTGACGTTGAATCTGATTACCTTGGGCGGACTTGCGCTCGGTATCGGCATGATGGTTGATAACGCCATCGTTATTTTGGAGAATGTTTTTCGTTTTCGCCAGCAGGGGCTTAGCGGCAAGGAGGCGGCCATTGCCGGCAGTAATGAGGTGGCTGGCGCTATTGTGGCAGCTACGTTGACTACGGTAGTAGTTTTTTTGCCGGTTATTTTTGTGGAGGGTATTGCCTCGCAGATTTTCAGCTCCATGGCTTGGACGGTTAGCTTTTCTCTGCTGGCTTCTTTGGCTGTGGCGTTAAGCGTGGTGCCAGTGCTTTCTTCACGGCTGTTGAAGATAGCAGGAAACGGCGGTGGGCTTTCGCAGCGCTTTGGCAACTTCTTTGACGGAGTTGACGCCTTTTATGGACGAATGTTGCGTTTTTCGCTTAGGCGTCGCAAGCTAGTGGTCGGCGTACTCGTCAGCTCGTTTATAGGCAGTCTGGCGCTTGTGCCGCTGGTGGGGACGGAATTTATCCCCGGGATGGATGATAATTGGCTGATGGTCAATGTCAGGCTGCCTGACGGTGCTTCCCTGACAGAAACAAAGCAGATCGCACTTCGACTAGAAGATCAGTTGTCCCAGGTGGAGGAAGTACGCGACACCTTTGTGACTATTGGCGCTTCTTCCGGGATGGGTGGAGGAAGCGGAGGAGCACAGCTTAATCGTGCTACTTTGGAAGTGCGCTTGAAAGAGCGGGGAGAACGAAAATTTGACAATAATCAGATGGCCGATAAAATTAGGGCTTTGACTGGGACGGTGGCAGGAGCGGAAATCAGTGTGCGCCCTTCGCAGAATATGAGCATGGGTGGCGGCGGCGCACCAGTCGACATTTTACTCAAAGGAGATTCCCTGCCGCTGCTAAAGCAACTGGCTGACCAGGTTAAAAGTATTGTGGCGCAGGTAGAGGGGACACGGGAAGTGGCTACCAGCTTTGACCGCGCCTGGCCTGAATTGCAGGTGAGGGTAGATCGCGAACAGGCTGCCGCTCTGGGTATTCAGTCGGCTGCTGTGAACAACACACTGCGGACAGCGCTAAGCGGCCAGGTGGTTACTAGGTTGCGCGGCGACGGGCAGGAGGTGGACGTGCGTCTGCAAGTGCCCGCAGGGCTGCGAGAGAATATTGCTGACCTGCAAAGTTTGGAGGTATTCTCGCCGACCGGCCTGCGCGTCCCGCTTGGCGAGGTAGCCGAATTTAGTCAGGCGCTTGGCGCAGTAAGTATCGCTCGCAATGACCAGGTGCGGAGCGCAAACGTTACGGCTCAGCTATCCGGCCGCTCGCTTGGGCCTGTGGTGGCCGACATTAACAGGGAACTGGCGCTGTTAAGCCTGCCAAGTGGCTACTCAGTGGAATTTGTGGGCGAACAGCAGCAGATGGCCGAGTCGTTCGCTTCGCTGGGGATGGCGTTGGTGCTGGCTATTTTGCTGGTCTATATGATTATGGCGGCGCAATTTGAGTCTTTGCTCCATCCGTTTATTATTATGTTTGCTCTGCCTCCTACATTTGTGGGTGTGGTGCTGGCTCTTGCTCTCACCGGTCGGACGTTGAACGTGCCGGCGTTTATCGGGGTAATAATGCTGGCGGGCATCGTAGTTAACAACGCCATCGTCTTAGTCGATTATATTAATCAACTGCGGGAGCGTGGAAATTCCTGCCGGGAGGCCATTCTTCTGGCGGGGCCGGTGCGTCTGCGGCCGATTTTAATGACTACGCTGACTACTGTGCTCGGTATGCTGCCCATGGCGCTTGGGATTGGTGCCGGCGCCGAAACGCAAGCACCGCTGGCTACGGCAGTCATTGGCGGGCTCTCGGTCTCAACCTTGCTAACGCTGCTGGTGGTACCGGTGATTTACAGCATTTTGGATGACCTGGGCGAGCGTTTGCGTAGCAAACGGCAGAAAACGGTGATGGGGGAGGCGAGACTGTGAAGCTGAAGCACTTGGTAGCAAAAAATGTAAGGATAGTTACAGTTGTAGTAGCTATGTTGCTCGTTGTCGGCGGTGTTGTCTTAGCGGCGGGTGAGGAGATCTTTCTCAAACAGGCAATTGAATTTGCTTTAAGGGATAACCCGGCAGCACGCTTAGCGGAGGTGCAGGCGGAGCAGGGGCGAGTTGGTGCGGAGCAGTTACGCCAAAGCGTGGACAGCGCCATTTATCAGTTAATCACTACCGGCACACTGCCGCCGAAACAGATGTCACTGGTTTATACAGGTTCTCTGCAGGCTGAGCAGTTGGAGACGCTGGCTCTGCACGGGAAGCAGGCCGAGCGTAATCTACTTTTGCTGGAGACGCAGAGCAATTACCTAGAACTGTATCGTTCCTTTGACCGCCTGAAGTTGGCTAGACAGGCTGAAAGGCGGGCCAGGGAACAACAAAGGTTGGCTGAAGTTGCTTTTGGGGCGGGAACGGTAGCCAGGAGCGATATCCTGACAGCCCAGGCACACGTGGCTGTTGCCCAGGCGCAGTTATTTTCTGCCGAAAGCAGCGTCCAGGCGGCGCAGGCAGCGCTTAACAAGTCTCTTGGTAGGCCGCTCGCAACTGCAATAGAGCTGCCGGGAGGGTTTAGCGTGCCGGAGCAAGAAACTCTTGATTTAGCAAAAGGGCTTTCCGGAGCGGAAGCCGGGCGGCTGGAAGTAATTGTGGCCAGAGAAACATTGCGGCTCGAGGAAAGAGAGCTTGAATACGCTCGGCATAGTCTTGACGATGCCGCTCAGCGTGGAGCAGAACTGGAGGCTGAGGAGGCGCGCCTGCAGCTGCGGATGGCGGCAGAGGCAGTCCGCTTGGAAGTCTTTCAGCTATATCACCGCTTGGCCGGCTTGGAAAAACAGTTGATCGCCCTGGAGCAGGGAGTTCGTGCTGCAGCCGAGGCACATCGCTTGGCAGTCTTACGTTACCAGGCGGGAGCAGGAACACAGTTTGAGGTGACTGTTGCCGAAGATGCTCTGGCAGAGCGGGAGCAGGACTTGTTACATGCCCGTTACGAAAGTTACCTGGGTTATCTCAGTTGGCGGCTGGCTACCGGCCAGTCGCTGGAATGAAGGTGTGATGATGCAAGAAATAAGCGAAAAGAAAGCCCGAATTTTAGCGGCGGCTATGGATATTTTTGGTGAACGTCCCTATGACCAGGTAAAAATAGAAGATATCGCCGAGCGCGCAGGCGTGGGCAAAGGGACGATCTACGAGTATTTTGTCAGCAAAGAAGATCTGTTTGCCGCTGGTTTAGAGGCAGGCTTCAATGAATATTTTATGGCTCTGGTAGCGGCAGCAGTGCCGTCTTTGCCGGCCACCGCTAAGTTGCAGGCTGTCTTTGGGCGACACTTGTCGTTTATTAGTCAACATGCGGCAGCAACTCGGATTATTATTGGCGAGCGACCTGCGTCGCGGTCAGAGATGCGGGAGGCCATGGTTGGCCGTTACATGCGGCTAGGCCGCTTTTTAGAGGAGCTTTTGCAGGAGGGGATAGCTGCCGGGGATTTCCGTCCCGTAGATACTGCTGTTGTAGCTCAGGCCATCATCGGGATGTTTTCAACCTTGCTAGTTTTTGTCCTCTTTGCGGGGCAGGCAGCAGATGCCATGGAAAAACAAGCGGAAAAACTGCTTGATTTTTGCCTCTTGGGCCTGGCGTCGTAGCGAGGTTAGACTATTTTTATTGTGTAGGAAATTATATGATTTCCTACACAATGGGGGGGTCGTAGGGGGGATTCACCCTTACGCTCGCGGGGTGCTCAGAGCCCGCAGGCTCGCCGAAGGGGCGGCAGCCCCTAGCGGACAAGAAAAACGCATCTTTGGATAAAGCACGAAGCGTTTTTCTTGTTGTAGGCTCACAGTTAAAATGCTAAAATATGGATATGAACAGGAGTGCAAACTCCCACTGAATTGTCGAGCGAATCGAGTTCACGACACCCAGCTGACCATAAGTTAGAAGGAGGTAGAAACTGTGAGCATTAATAAGTTCAGAAGCTTTCTTTACGGCCTATCCCGTCTCCTCGGTGATGCGCAGGCTGTCAAGACTGGCAAGGTAGGCAAGCGTGTGGCTCGCCGCGTGGCAGGGAAGGCCACAGGCCGCATCTTGAGGAAACTGTTCAAGTAGGCATAGAAGTCCAGAGTGAAGTAGAGCAGCAGTATAACCTTACAGCAGTACGACCTGAGCAGTAAAAAAATAACCACTGTGGCGATAACCACAATGGTTATTTTTTTGGTTTACTCCCTGCTAATGGCTAGTGTATCATCTGTTCCACAGTCCCTAAGCTGGCGCAAGGTGCATACCGACCGCAAGATTGCAAACAATATCTGAGGAAAGGTGTGATTTTATGAGAACCATCTGGAAGGGCGCCATCAGTTTTGGTTTAGTAAGCATCCCCGTAAAGCTTTTCCCAGCCACAGAGCAAAAAGATGTGAAGTTTCGTTATCTGCATAAAACGTGTCAGGCTCCGCTTCAGTATCAACGTGTTTGTACAAGCTGCGGCCAAGAGGTGTCTCAGGAGGAAATTGTCCGCGGCTATGAATATGAAACGGGGCGCTATGTGATTATAAACGAGGAAGACCTGGAAAAAATCCCGGATGAGCGGACCAGGACCATTGATATTATGGATTTTGTTTCTCTTAATGAAATAGACCCCATCTACTTTGACAAAACGTATTACCTTGCTCCCGGCGAAGCCGGGGAAAAAGCATACTCCCTGTTGTGTCAGGCGATGGCTGAAACAGGGAAAATCGCTGTGGGCAAAGTAGTGATTCGTAATAAGGAATCTCTGGCTGTACTGCGCGGTTATAAAAATCTGCTGGTAATGGAAACCGTGCTTTATCCCGATGAGATACGGGATACTGCTCTGCTTCCCGGTTTTGCACGGGAAGTTAAGCTAAATGATAGTGAAATAAAAATGGCAAGGGAGTTGATTGAAAACCTAGCCACAGACTTTAATCCGGAGAAGTATAATGACGAATATAGAAAAAAGTTGCTTGAGCTGATTCACGCCAAGATTGAGGGAGAGCAGATCGCTATCCCGGAAACGGCAGCAAAGGGAAAAGTTGTAGATCTGATGGAAGCTTTGAAGGCGTCTGTGGAAATAGCCAAAAAAGCTACAGGAAAAGCAGAAAAGTCGGCGAAGAGACGCAGGGTAAAAGCTGTTGGTGAGTAAAATGCTTTTTACTCCTTTTAAGCCGATGGAACCTGTAGCTGCTTCCTCTGTCCCGCAGGGAGAGTGCTTCCTCTATCAGGTCAAATGGGACGGAGTGCGCATCGTGGCGCATGCGGGAAATGGCAGAGTGTTGCTGCATAACCGTAAACTTCGTGAGCGTACGCATCACTATCCTGAGCTTAATAATTTAAAAGATTTCTGCACAGGCGGAGCAATTTTTGACGGAGAAGTGGTGGCGTTCAGGCAAGATAGACCCAGTTTTCCGCTTGTTTTGGAACGTGACCTAGTTTTGCCATCCGGAACAGTAAAAATGCGCCGTCTGATGAAGCTAGTGCCTATTTCTTATCTGGTTTTTGACATCATCTTCTATAACGGCAGAAGCCTTGTGCATACCCCTTTGCGTAGCAGGCAGGACATTTTAGCAGAAGTACTGCCGGAGACAGATTATATTCAACGTGTGGAAAACTTCTACGATGGCATTACTTTGTTTGCAGCAGTAAAAGAAAAAAAGTTTGAAGGGATAGTGGCCAAAGAAACGGAATCATCCTATGTAGCAGGCAAAAAGCTGCCAGTCTGGCAAAAGATTAAAGTACGGCAAAAGCAGCTAGCTGCGGTAGGGGGATACACATTAAATTCAGGGCAGGTTAAGGCATTGCTGGCCGGCGCTTATTACAAGGGACAATTTATCTGTCTAGGCCGCGTCGCCAGCGGTTTGAGTAGCCGTGAACTGGCAGAGCTGACCCCCTTTTTGAAAGCGACAGCAAGGTCTGCGCCACCATTTGCCAATGAAGAGGCCGCTAAAGACAAGGTATGGGTTGAACCAAAACTGACGATGCTGCTAGAGTTTCAGGAGTGGACCGAGGATTTGCGCATGCGTCAACCTGTCATTAAGGGATTTACGAAAGACAGACCGGAAGACTGTGTGCTTGACCGTTAAAGGGGGCAAGACTGTGCTCCAAATCAATGGCAGGAAACTGCAACTGACAAACCTAGACAAAATTTTGTGGCCTGAAGACAGTTACACAAAATACGAATTGCTTCGTTTCTATATTGACATTTCCCCGTTTCTGCTGCCGTATCTAGCAAGCCGGCCCTGTAGCTTCCAACGTTTCCCCGACGGAATCCATGGCAAGCACTTTTATCAGAAAAACGTGCCTTCCTTTGCTCCAGACTGGATTCAGACATTTCCTGTCTTTTCAGGAAAACGCACAGTAAACTATATTCTCGTGAACAATTTGGAGACATTGGTGTATGTAGTTAACCTAGGCTGCCTGGAAATCCACCCGTGGCATTCCCAAACCGCAGCAATCAAATATCCTGACTGGGGCATCGTAGACTTGGATCCGCAGGAAGAGGTAGATTTTTCAGCAGTGGTGGAATCGGCAGGCGTTGTTAAGACAGTTTTGGACGAACTTGGTCTCTACGGCTATCCTAAAACATCCGGGGCTACAGGGATGCAGATCTATCTTCCCTTCAAGCCGCACTACACCTATGAGCAGGTGAGAGACATCATCGGCTACATTTGTCGGCTGACCCACGAAAAAGCGCCGCAACTCACCACACTGGAAAGAATGGTGAAAAAACGCGGCGCCAAAGTATATCTTGACTATCTGCAAAATGGTTGGGGCAAGACGATTAATGCCCCATATACTGTAAGACCCGTCTCCGGCGCTCCTGTCTCAACACCGCTTAGCTGGGAGGAAGCGCTTTCCGGGAAAATAGCTCCGAGGGATTTTACTATTAAGAACCTTTTGACTCGTCTGCAGGGCAAGGGAGACATCTTCTCCCCCGTCCTCGGCGGAAGCCAAGTATTGCCATTGCATTTGCTTTGATACTACTGCTCGTGTAGACCCTCATGCCCCCACAAAGATGCGGCACCATCAGAAGGATGAAAATGCGCCTCAGCTAGCCCTCACCCTAGCCCTCTCCCGCAGGGCTTATCATTACCCATAAGTCGTGACTATCATTAGGTAGACCACTGCAATTAGTGCTGGACA
>JAGXTN010000170.1 GCA_018333455.1 Dethiobacter sp.
GGTTGTTTTGGTGTGGTAACTTAAACAATACCATAGATAGGCATACTTTTCTTATTTTTTATGGACTTTTTTTATAGGTTTTTTGATTTTTAGTTAGAAGCCATCGCGACAGCGATTTCGTTCTTCTTTAAGGGGACAATCGGAAGTTTTGCGCAAAAGAAGGCTCAACTGTTGGTAGAACGCCACCAGTTGAGCCTTTTAATTAACCTGCGCAAAATTTAGAGTGTATCAGGACCTTCGGCAAATACTTTTGAACAATAACATACAAAAAAACCCTGCCTGCCCTCCACCCACTTAAGGTGAAAAGCAAACAGGGCTATTTGCTATAGGTTGTGCCGGTAGTTGACTCTATACATTCTGATACAACCGATTCAATCAGAGTTAAATACTCCCGTCGCGATTCCGGTGGCCAGTGAGCCACGCCTCCGTCCATGCTAGCCTACACAATGATTGCCTCTCCATCTTTGGCGACAATTGCATTAGGGAATTTGCCCGCAAATAATTCTGGCTCCTCGGTATGAACGGGTATGATTTTTTTGGGCTTACAAGTATCAATTACATCCTGTATTGTCTCCATAGACGCATGGCCACTGGTATGTAAATCAATAATCTCCATACTTATGCTGCTTGCGTAATCGAGCAGACGTTTGACTTTATGTGTTTTCCTGTAACCGCTCCACAACGAATAAATCAGACCAGAACCGTGTAAGTTCCCAACACCTTGAAGGTCGTATAGCATCGAGCCTCTAATTAACATGCAAAAATCATTTCGGTTTCCAAGTTCTTCTTTGCCTATCCAGAAACGATTAAACCGCTTCATTAACTTTGCCCCATTCTCTGTTTCAAACATCCTATTAGTCAGAAATCGAGGATAGAACACTTTTATGTCTTTAAACTTATCTGGCTGCGGTATGCTGTCTTGCAGCTGTGAGAGGACATGCGCCGTATAAATGTCTATGACAAAAATCCGTTTGCTTTGCTTGGCTGCTTTGTACATTCCAACTAACCTATCTATATTGGTAGAAGACTGAAGGACAAATATAGGCTTGTCTTTGGCAGACATAAATTCAAAAGCTTTCTGCTCAATTTCTTCTTCTGTTTCCACAGTTTCATTGATTCTTGACATCATGGTTCCCTCAATTAGGAGTGCATCGATGCCTGACGGAATGCTTTTCTTAAAGTAGCCTGTTGCTGGTTTCTTCCTACCGTGCTCCCTAAAATCTCCTGTGTAAGCAATAAATTTACCGCCTGCTTTTATTAAAAAAGCATAGGAGTCAAATCCTGAATGGTCCACGAGGTAAGGTGTAACCGAAAAGTCCCCGATTTTCAATTCCTTTCCACTCACAAGATAAGTCACAGGATTGGAAATCTCATTACGTCCCGTAAACTGGGCGGTTACATTATAAATACGCAGTGCTTTTTCGCCTATATATATTGGTATCTCTGGATGAACATGCTCAACCAAACCAATGTGGTCACCGTGGCCGTGGGATACAAGTATGGCATCCACCGCTTTAATATCATCGTGATAAAGTCCCTTAACGAGGGGCATTTTCGGTTCGATGCGATCCTCGTTTAACGGGGGAAGTTCCTGGCCAATATCAAGAAGTAGCCTTGTATTCTTCGTTGACAGCTCTATACAAGTACCTCCGATTTGTTGAGTTCCGCGGTGAACGATTATGTTCATTTTCTAACTCCAATCCATCGTATCTTCAAAGTTAGTTGTATAATTACTCTACTCTTCTCAACTTTGACGCGGGGATATCATCAAAGTAGAAGAACTTAATATCCAACCCCTTTTTAACATATTCCGCCTCCCTACGTTTGAACTCATCTAAGCTTATTTTTTTCTTCCAAAAACCCTCTGCCTCTTTAATTAAGTAAGGGATTACTTCTGCTTTTTCTAAGTTTTTTTCCTCAATAACCTCTTCAACAGTCGGAGTCTCGGGGTAATATCCTGATAAAAAAACCGACGGAATGCGAGTGCTATCACAATCTTTTATATATTTGTAATCTGAGTCCAAAGGCAATATCCATAGTTTTTCTGTACATAAATCTTCAGCATTAATTTCAACAATGAAATTGTGTTTTGCTTCATGTTCATTTTTTAATTCGTTCAATAAGCTATCCAAGTCGCTTGACAGCAATAAAGGCTTGATAAATGGCAGGTCGGGAAACATCTTTGAATAAGAGTAATCCAGTAACACAGAAAAATCAATAAGCGTATAATACTTTGACCTGTACCAACGAATAAATTTTTGCAGCTCTTCAAGCTCCTTGATATTATCAATTTTTTGGAGAAATTTCTTTCTGCAAGTGTCTTGGGCCCTTTTTTTCTTTGATGCATTTTTCCCCGAGAAATACGGTGCTGTACTTCGAAGAAGCACTCTGTGGAATTTTATAGTTCGCAATCCGTGCTTCATTATATCGAATTGTTGTTCATGTAAAAGACTTTCTTCGTCCTGCATCTCTATTTCAAACTTTCCTCCCAAAAACGCTTCCATCAAGTTTTTATTTACTTCTGCCAAACTTTCATATGTAATGTTGGTTGCCAATTCATATAATTTCATTGAACCCTCACCCCTCTAAACGCTGTGCTCAAGGTTCCTAATTTGTGAATACAATCCTTCCCACTTCTTCTTTATTCACAAACATCTTTGAACTCTGTTTGTCTATTTCATCACCATAACCAATTACAGCATATCCCTCAATTACGATCTTATCTGTTGTAATGGCGCTGATTGGGTAATGCTGCAGGACTTTAAGCATATCTTGCTGTCTTTCCTGATAATATGCAATTTGTTTTTTTGTCTGCCCTTCAGCGTCATCTGTACTTTCATACGTTTTTAATTCGAAAAAGAATAATCTATATTGACCATCAAAACCAATTATATCAATCCGTACTCCTTCTTCTTCGCTTTTCTCTTTTAAGATAAATTCAGAAGCGATAAAAATAAGTTTGTCCACTTTCAAAAAGCTCTTTAATAATTTATTTTCTGACATTCCAGCAATCATTTTTGCTTGATATATCTCTTCTCTTTCCTTATTTGATTTTTTAGCTCTATACGTAAAATCATTCTGCGTGAGATATTGAAGCTTTTCTTCCATAGGCTTATCTGACATCATAACTTGATAAATAGCTTTAAGCCATTTCTTTACTGCTGTCTTGCCAACTCTCCTACCCCTCATTGGTTTTCCTTCTAAAGAAGATACGATGGTTACACTTTGATTTTTACTCGCTGTCGGTCTAAGATGAAACATTTTCTTGAAATACTCAACATCATCACAATTTTCAATAAACTCATCCCACTGATTTGATGCTTTTATGCTATTCTCCAAAAGCTTTTCAATATAAGATTTGCCGATGTATGTTTCCCCCTCTTCCCTTGGATATGGCGATAACATCTGTCTAACTCAGGGTTTATTCTGCTCAAAAAATAAATCTCCTTTAATTTCCAAGATATTTTTTAAACTATAGTGTCGCCGCCCTATTCACGACATTTGAGTTTGTAAACAAACCGGCAATGCAATATTACAACCCCCAGTACAAGCACACCTCCTATGATAGGAACTCCATACTTAATTAGTCCGTTTAGAAGCACGAAGACGGTTCTTTAAGGGGACCTTCGGCAAATACTCATGAACAATAACATCCAAAAATAAGCCCTGCCTGCCCTCCACCCACATAAGGTGAAAAGCAAGCAGGGCTTATACAGGTTGTGCCGGTAGTTGACTCTATACATTCTGATACAACCGATTCAATCAGAGTTAAATAATCCCGTCAGCTACCCCAACAGATATTTCTCAACCTCATCCCGATACCCATATTTCATAAAAAACTCAATTATCGCCACTTCAAACATTTCTCTCTGGCTGATATTCCGCTCCTGGCTAAAGCGCCTAGCCAGTTCATCGAGGACATTGGCCATACGCATCGCCTTCGTCCCGTACATCCCCTGAACCTGATACCTCGGGATGCTCTTTGACTCTGATACAGCAGGCTGGCATTCTGCGCTTTGCAGCCTCTTTAGGAGCGGCAGGATATTCTTGAGTGCTTCATCCACACCCGGCTCTGCCTGTTCGGCAGTATCGCTTATATGCAGAGCAACTGCTGGCGTGGCCGAGGACCCTTTCACATAATTCCTTTCCGTTGAGTCCCACTCATACCCTTTGCTCTTCATATAACCAGCCAGCTCCGTATGGCTGGCAAAACCAGCCTGTCTGGCGATTTCCTTCGCGTCGGGGTTATCCTGAGCGAATTGGGCGATGATAAGCGCCGCCTTTGATGTGCCATGCAGCGGCAGGATATTGCTATGCAGCTTTGCCGAGTAGCGCTCTGCTGCTGGCACAAACATCTTTTGTCTGGAGTCCCAGGAGAAGTTGCGCCGCCTCATATAGTTATCCAGGGACATCGGATTTTTATAACCCAGCTTCTCCGCTATTTCCGCCCGTTCAATCCCCTCTTCCAGCAGACCAAGTATCTCATCCACCTGCCGGTCAAAGACAGGTTCTTTGCATTCAACCAGTGCCATGGGAAAACCTCCTTCTTAAAACATATTGACCGCTTCAGACAACGCTTCCATGTTGGTATGGGTATAAATCGATGTTACCGCCAGGCTCTCATGGCCGAGCAGTTTTTGAATTTGCACCAGGTTCACGTTCTTTTCCACCAGTGCCGAGGCAAACGAATGCCGCAGGATGTGGCAAGAGACGGGCTTCTTCATGCCTGCCTTCTTTGCGGCGTTACGGATGGTGCCATTGACATAGGAATATGAAATGGAGCCGGATTTCCTGGTCCCAAAAAAGAAATCAGATTCGTATGCATCTCGCTAGTTCTCCCTGTAATCCAGAAGCAAGCCGTATATATTGTTGTTGATTGGCACCATGCGGTCTTTTCGCCCTTTCCCTTGGCGCACGTGGATTGACCGCTTCCCAAGGTCCACATCGTCCAGAGTGAGGTTTAAGCACTCGGAGATGCGCAGGCCGGTGTTGAATAAGAAGCGCGCGATGAGCCCAATGAGCGGGCTGTGTATACAGTCGATGGTGGCTTCTACTTCTTTTTTTGTCAGGTAGTTGCGTTCTTTCTTTGGCATCCGCATAAAGTCCATGGAGGCGGCGATGTTCCTCTCCACCAGCCCCTTCTTGTAGGCAAAAGCATACAGGGAGCGTAGGGCGTAAAAGTAGTTGCTGCGAGTGTTAGGTGAATACTGTTTGACTTCTTTAACGTTGCGCATAAACGCTTCCAAATCCTCCTGGGTAACATCTTCAATATACACCGGGCCGTTTTTGCGCTCTTCCAGATATCTTCTGATATACCCCAAATCCCTTGTATACACCTCGATGGTTCTTGGGCTTCGCTCGATGCTTGCCATATAATCATAGAACTTTTCGGCAGTTTCGCTAAACAGCATGAAAAAACCTCCCCCTTTCGCCTGCCATTATCGGCATAAAACCACTTCCTCTCCGGCGTTTTCGTACGTACATACATCACTTATTAGTGCTGGATAGTCAAGCAAATCAGCACTAACTCACCCCCTATAAAGGCAAGGAATAAGACCCGCAGGACGAAGAAAAACTCCGCACTAGGGGTCTTACTTGTTATGCCTTCCGGCTACTTTGGGATTTTGAGTTTCTGTCCCGGAACTAAGGTGCCAAATGACAGCGCGTTCAGCTCCGATATTTCATGGTGCCGCGCACCGCTGCCAAGCCTAGCCGCTGCGATCTGCCAGAGCGAATCACCTTTTGCCACTGTGTAAATCTCATAGGCCAAAACGGGAGCAGCGCTCTCTGCCAGTGCCTTCCTCACATCAGCCCGGAAAGAATCCATACTCTTGCCGTGGCGCGGAAACCAGTGCATCACGTCGGCATGGTTTGATGCAATGCCAAGCCTGAAACCTTCGCTGTGGCTGATAATATCCACTTCAGTCAGGCCAAACTGCCCGCAGAGATGCACGCATAGCTCCACCGCCTCGTCATATACTTTGTGGAAATAAGCGGCGCCGGTCAGGTTATCTTCGCAAATCTCAAATGAAATGTGCGTGTCGTTGCCGGATCCTCTCACGCCTCTGCCGCAGTGCCAGCCGCGATGATTCCACGGCAAAGTCTGGTAGGTGGCAACCGAGCCATCAGCAAGCCTCCCGATAAAGGCATGGACGCAGACCGACCGTCCCCCGGGCCGCTCCTGATTCCAGTGGTTATTATGGCGGTTTACGCCCAAAAGCCCGTCGTCTGGACCGACGTAACGCCGCAGCCACGGGTTATTCGCCCCGGTGGAATGCACCATGATGCCTTGCGGCGTGATAGTTCTGCCCGCCTTGTAGCAGGCGTTGTTTGTGAGTATCAGCTTGCGCAGGTTCATTTTGATTCCCCCTCATCGCTAAATTCATTTAATTGCGTTAAAACAGCTATAAGTTTTTTGGGAAGCGGCAGTCCGAGTGTTGCGGCGTTCTCCAAGATGGAAATGCCCTCGTTGCTCAGATAAAAGAAAATCACCGCCGTCCGGATCGCGCCGCCCTCGCCAATCACCTGGCTGTCTAGCATATGCCCAAGACCAACCAGCGCAAAGATAAGCACCTTTTTAAAGATACCCCTTGAGCCGATTTCGCTTGAGAGCTTTTTATCGGCAATTGCGCACATCACGCCGGTCAGGTAATCGACCACCACAAAGACAATTAAGGCATA